>JBCAZB010000017.1:0-15649 GCA_038533315.1 Pseudomonadota bacterium
GTTTTGGCAGGTCCTTGCTGTCGGCACGATGACAACCGCCGCCTATCTCGTTTTCCTGCAGTCTGCTGGTGCTCCTGCTGATGCCGTTGGTTTCGAGGCTTTCATTATCTGCGCTATGACCAGTCTGGCCGCTATTTTTATCTACAACCTCGAGCACACGTTACGGCGTAGCTTTCTACAGCAACATGCGCTCGAGCATCTGAGCAATGTCGATGCGCTAACCGGTCTCAAGAATCGCCGTGTGTTTGAGGAATCATTGGAGATGCTCTGGAAGCAGGGTATGCGTGACAAACAACCGATCGGCATGATTCTGATCGACGTCGATCACTTCAAGAATTACAACGACCTGTATGGTCACGCGGCAGGCGACCGTTGTTTGAAAACGGTTGGGGGGCTGTTGCGCGGCGCCGTGAAACGACCACTGGATTTAGCCGCTCGCCTCGGAGGCGAAGAGTTCGCGCTGCTGTGCTACGGGTCTACAAAGAAGCATGTCAGTGCACTGGCGGAATCGGTGAGGCGCGCGGTGGTTGACGCCAGCATCCCACACGCTGCTTCGTCGGCAGCGGAACACGTGACGGTCAGTGTGGGCGCGGTATTTGTTCAGCCGGGGATTGGTCGAAGTTCGCAGTCTTTGTACCAGTATGCGGATGAGGCGCTGTACGCTGCCAAGTCGAACGGACGCAATCGTATCGAAGTGCTGGACAGCGGCTACAGCAACATCGTGACAGGCGCTTTCAAAGTCAACTGACCATTCCGGCCCGCACGCATGATGCATCCACACTGAGCAGAGCAACGAAAGCCATGGCATAACCCGACTCTGGAGCCTCGCTATGCCAAAGCCAATAGCTCAATTTTGCTCAACGCTGGCTGCCGTAATGCTAGCAAGTCTTTTGCTGGCATCTTGCGGGCAAGCTGAGTCTCCGGTCGATACCGCGACCGATGAACACTATAGCTACCGAACGCCATCGCGAGACGGTATCGGCAAAGTGTATCTGGGCCGGGAGATTTCGCAGGTGATGGGGCATCTAGGTGCTGGTTGGCTGGAACGCGATGGCCGCGAGCGCGAAGAGGCCACCGATCGACTGATCGAAAATTTGCCTTTGGAGTCGGATAGCGTCGTCGCAGATATCGGCGCCGGCACGGGCTACTTCAGTTTGCCCATCGCTGCACGCGTGCCGGACGGGCGGGTGATCGCTGTCGATATTCAGCAGGAGATGCTTGACATCATCGCAGCTCGAACTAAACAACAGCGTATCGGTAACATCGAAACTCGTCTCGGCAATGAGCAAGACCCTGGGCTTGCACCGGACAGCATCGATGTCGCGCTGATTGTCGATGCCTACCATGAGTTTTCCTACCCCTACGAGATGGGCGCCGGCATCGCCGACGCACTGAAACCTGGCGGGCAGCTGATCCTCATTGAATACCGTGAGGAGGATCCTGCAGTGGCGATCAAACCACTGCACAAGATGTCCGAGCAACAAGTCAAGAACGAGATGTCCGCGATCGGCCTTGAATGGGTACGGACGGACGACTTGTTGCCACAGCAGCATTTTCTGGTATTCAGCAAACCGTTCTAGCGGTATTCGCTAGTAGTTGATCTTGCAGTCGGTGCCCGATCGGATCGTGTGTTGAATGTCTGCTCTTTCCAACTGCAGACGCTCGAATGGCAGCATCTGCCTCAAGCTTACAGTCGGCAAACGGCCATTAGCGGACGTTCAAGACTTCGGGTGAGCGGCCCAATAGTCGGCGATTGCAACACGCAGCGAATCTACGATGTCTTCTGTATCTCGGCGAAAGACGTAGTCTGTGTTCTGACGTGTAACTACGACGGTGCGCCGATTAGACTGCCTCTCCCCGTCCCATTTGACCAGTACGACGGCTCCATCAGATTCGATCTCTTCGATCTCGTGCGTTAGTGAATCGAGCGACAAGTGGAAACTCCGAAGAAAATAGCGATTGGCTGCAATCGGTCAACAGCCTTTAACATAGCAGACGTCCGGCTTATCTCTGGACTCGGCCAAAAGCAGTCGTCCGAATTCTAGAAACCACGTGGCAAGCCACCTTCAGGGGTCCCGGCGCCTCTGATTGTGGCAATGAGCTTTGCTTTCTCAAGATTTTCCGAAGATCGAAGTATGGAAACAAAGTTGCTTCTGTACCTTCCTGCATCGTCAATCAATCGAAACTTTAGATGGGATGTGTGATCCTTGCCAAACTCAACTCCGCAGTTAGGTGCTACGTTCCGCATTGTCCGAATCAAAGCCTTCTTGAACTCGGGAATTGAAATGATATTTCTCTTGGTCATTTCTCGATCCATTGACTACCGCTTGCAATCGGCCAGAAGAAGTCATTCGTCAGCCCGCACTAACCGCCGAATCAATCCATTCGACAGCAATTTCGTGGAAGTCCCGCCCGGCGTGCATGTGCTTCCCAATCGATTGAGCCGATCCGTTTGCGTAAGCAACTGCCGCCTGCCGAGCGGTATCGAGATTCCCTTCCGAAATCAGGGAGGTGACATAGGTAATGGCGTATGCGCCTCGTTCAAGCTGATTGGGGTGCCTAGCAACTGCACTTGAGAAACTCTCGGTGTCCAATTTCGGCAAGGCCGTTTCAACTTGAGACTTGGCCCATTCGACTACGCTACTTGCCAGCACATCTGCATTAACACCCTCATCGACAATTGACTTCTCGTCTAACGGCAGGCCAGAGCAAGTGAATGCGCCCCACGTTCGAAATGACAGAGGCTGGGAATCATTGTCCTCTAAATCGGTAATCTTCCAATAGAGCTTGTCCAATGACATCGGCTTTGCTGACATCCTAAAAGTAGTCTTCGAGTCGTTGAGGAATACGTTGATGAATACGTCAAAGTAATAGCCGTCCACCTCGCAGTAAATCGCGTTCTGCTTCTTCTTCCAGCGAGAACCCTTTAGCTTGGGAGAGAGCTTTGAGAAGGTCTTTTTCAAAAGATCGGCGTTTCGAACTGAGCGTCATAGATCGATTACTCAATGTCCGCTAAGGGTCATCATCCGTTAGCATAGCAGACGGTCGGCTGCTCTCTCTTTTCGGCCACTTCCAGCCGTTCAAGCTAAGTGCCATATGGCTATTTTTGCTTAGCGATTTCTTTGAAATTGGCGCTAAGCCAATCTCGCTGCTCCCGCGTATCTGGGACTTCCACGCCACGCCGCTTCGAAATGCGGTCGAAGGCTTCTTCGACACTGAACGCCGCATGCAACAAGATACCTGATGCCACCAATCCAGTGCGCCCGATACCAGCGCGACAATGCACGACAGTACTGCTCCCATCCGCTGTCTCGTGGTAGATAGCCTTCGTTAGCTCCTTGAAGCCTTCAACGGTGGGCGGAAGCCCGCGATCCGGGATCGGATAGGAGACGAAATTCAAACCATGTTTCTCGCATAGGTCCTTCTCTTCCGAGAGCCCAAGTTCAAATGCTTCGTGATCTTCGAGAAGTGATACGACCTGCCGGAGACCTGCTTCGTACAGCCCGGAAAACTCCTCGTCGACCCACTCGCCCGGCACAGGCTTCGCCATAACAGCTAGAAACCCGCTGCCGATTTGCTCAATTTCGTAAAAAGTGGGGCCCATAACTCGGCGATCCGTGAATGTCGCCTTTGGGTCAATCGCCGTCGTACAGCCAATACTGCGACGACAGCCGCAGGCCAGCTTAGAGCGGCCGCTGGTCGCGATCAACCTTGGCAGTGAATAGTCGATCCGGCCGATCACACCTCGCCCAGCTTTAATTGTGAAATCGCACCGCGGTGGGCGCGCTACGCGCCATCGACCTTGGCTGTCGAACCACTTTCGAGCTGACAATCGCGCTGTTGTTGCGCGCAAGTACCGATCAGCATTCGCGAAACTCGATATTTCCGGTATTCTTGGCGCTGAGAAACGCGAGCTCAGAGCATGAACCAAGCACCAAACATACTCATTGTCGGCGGCGGCACGGCAGGCTGGATGGCCGCCAATCTGCTGCAACACCTCTGGGGAGAGCGGGGCGCCACCATCACGCTGATCGAGTCGACGGTTGTCGGCACGGTTGGAGTGGGGGAAGGTACGACACCCCGCGTGAAAGACTATTTCGATTTGCTCGGCATTCCGGAGTCCGAATGGATGCCGGCTTGCAACGCAACCTACAAATGCGGCATCAGCTTTCCCGGCTGGTCGAAAGCGTCCGGATACGAAACCTACTGCCATCCGTTTTACTCGCAGATCGATGCAGACGGTGCCACCAATTTCTTTCAGAATGCCAATCTGCGTCGCGAGGGTTACGATGTCTCGGCGCATCCTGACAGCTACTTTATCTCCAGCCATCTCGGCCGCGAATGCCGTGCGCCAATCGGCAAGCAGCCGCTGCCGCATAAAAAATACTATGGCTATCATTTCGACGCGGCATTACTCGGCGAGTATTTAAGACAACGAGGTGTCGCTAACGGGATCCGCCTCGTGGATGATGTCATCGACACGGTACATCAACATGAGAATGGCGATATCGCGGGCGTTAACACGCAGCAGCACGGCCGTTTCGACGCGGATTTCTTTATCGATTGTTCAGGCTTCAAGGGTCTGTTGATCCGACAGACGCTCGATGAGCCTTATGTGTCTTATCGTGACTTCTTGTTTAACGATGCCGCAGTCGCGATGCCCACACCGATCGAGGACCGCGAGAACATTCCGGCGGAGACTGTGTCTGCCGCACTCACACACGGTTGGGTGTGGCACATCCCACTGAGCCATCGATTCGGTAATGGTTACGTATATTGTTCCGACTATCTGAGCGCTGAAGATGCGGAGGAGGAATTACGTGCGTTGCTCGGCCCTGCCGCGAACGACGCCAAAGCCCTGCATCTGAAATGGCAGCCCGGGACCATTCGTGAGCACTGGAAACGCAATTGCCTGGCGCTCGGTTTGTCGCAGGGTTTCCTCGAGCCACTCGAAGCGCCGATGCTGAACGTTATTCAATTCACGCTGGAGTCTTTTGCCAAACGCTTCGAGGAGTCCGGCTTCGATGCGACACCGCAGCCTGAGTTTAATCGCCTCGTGAACGGCTTGGTCGACGGCACACGGGATTATCTGCAAATGCACTATCTCGCTGCGAGCCGCGATGACACAGCGTACTGGCGCGACGTTCGAGCGAACCCGCATCGCTCGCCAGAGCTCGAGGAGATTTTGTTGGCGTGGGATGGCGATGAGAGCTTCGACAGATTAGTGGGCCCCAAGCTCGACAAGCATCCTTACAAACGCGCCAGCTGGTACTGCCTGTTGTCGGGAATGGGGCGCTACAAACCTGCTGAGAAAAAGGCGCTGCGATTGCCAGAAAAGAAACATGCCCGCAGTCTGGCGGCTTGTCGCGATGCGATTGCCCACTATCACGAACATGGTGCTTACTTGAATCAACTCTACGAGGTGCAGTCATGATGCGTGTGTTGCTGATGTTCGCAACGTTTGCCATAGCCGCATGCGCGGCGACGACTGGTGGCAACAAGCCGTTCGATCCGGTGACGCAGGACGTGCCGAAGCTCGACCCGGCCTATCCGCCCACCAACGTAGAGCTCACGCTAAACAGTGCCGGCAAACGCTTGCCGGCCTATCTGATGGTCGCGAATGGCCGCGGACCACATGCGACCATCGTGCTGTTGCACGGTCTGCCCGGCAACGAGAAGAATCTTGATCTTGCACAGTCGCTGCGGCGGGCTGGCTTCAATGTGTTGTTCATGCATTACCGCGGCGCTTGGGGTGCGGAAGGCGATTACACGTTTTCGAATTTGTCACGGGATGCGAATGCAGCGCTCGAATGGTTGCGACTCAATGGCAATCAGTATCGCGTAGATGGCCTCAGTTTGTCGGTGCTCGGTCACTCGATGGGCGGATTTGCGGCGATACGCGCGGGTGCGCGAGATCAGCGTCTGGACTGCGTCGTGGGTCTGGCGGCAGCGAACCTTGGCGAGATGGCAGAGCGGTCGAAGAACGAAGTGGACGAATTCGGCTCTTATCTAGATAAGCTGTTTATGCTGAACAACCTGACCGGCAAGTCGGGTGTGTCGGAGGCCCTCGCGAACAGTCGTTCATTTGACTTACGCAACGATGCGTCGGGATTGGCCGGCAAAGCAGTTCTGCTGATTACCGGTCGTGGTGACACCGCGGTTCCCATCGACGTACAGCGCCGTCTCGCGGCAGCGTATGAAAAAAATCCACGCATCGCATTGACCGCGTTGGAGATCGACGGTGATCACTCGTTCTCATCCAACCGGATTGCGTTGCAGAGAATCGTTGTTAACTGGATGGCACAGAATTGTCGCTACTAACGTTCTTAATCAATCAGATTCGTAACAGTATCCGGCGCGTCTTAGTCGTGTCGCTCGGTTTCTCAAGTGCGGTCGTGGCAGCCGACGATATCGTCAACTACCGTGCCTACACGCCGTTGTTCGCGAGTGCGGGTCAGCCCACAGCGCAGCAGTTTCTGGGGCTAGGCGAGGATGGCTTTGAGACTGTCGTTTATGTGGCCTACACCGATCATGAAAATTCATTGGCGAATGCCGATCGGCTGGCTCATCAACAAGGTTTGACCTACGTCCATATTCCCGTCGATTGGAACAACCCGACGCTGCAGGATTTTCAAATGATCGCGAACGTGCTCGAGCAAAACCGAGAACGCAAAACCCTGCTGCATTGCCAGCTCAACTATCGCGCATCGGCGTTTGCGATGCTCTATCGCGTCTTGTATCAGGATGTGCCGTTGCTCGATGCGAAACGTGATATGAACGCAGTCTGGCAGCCCAATCAGACTTGGACAGATTTCATGCGCGACGCCTTGTCTGCGGGTGGTATTGATCCGGACTGCGAGGGCTGCGACTGGCGCGTAGACGCCGAGTAAGCGCCGAGCGACCCGTCTCGACGGCTTTGAAGCGTTCCACCATTGTTGCAAAACCCAGACGCAGGTCGCATTAGTCTGTTGGGAAAGCCGCTAGCGTTGTCGTATGCTCAGTGCATCAGGCGATGCTTGGAGACCACGTATGACCAACAGACTCTTGATCATTCTGCTACTTTCGCTGGCGAGCCTGACCGCGCGTGGTCAGACCGCGAATCTATCGATCGTTGGTAGCGACTTTGCCCGAACGGCGGTGTTTAACAACGTCACCGAGTTCGAGATCACGATTGTCGTCAATGGTGAGTTGGCGGCCGGATTGTTCAACAACCCTGATTTGACGACCGTCAATTATTCGGTCTCTGGAACATTGCCCACCGCTACACCTTCTGGATTTGATGCGTTCAACCTTGAGAGGATGATCGATGGTGCCGAGTTTTATGCTCAGGGCAGTTCGTTACAATACGAGATCGCAGCCGATGCTGATCTAAGTGATGGCGTGCAGGTCGATGAGCTGGTGGGCACGGATGTTGTATTGACCTTCAACGGACGCGAAGTCGACAACGGTCGCTTTCATCCGGCTCTACTGGAAATGCGCGCAGATGGAACAGGCCGCATTCAGAATTCCGACAATGTTGTGACAGCCTCGCCGTTGCAGGCCGTCGATTTCGGTGAGGAGTACATTACCGACTTCACATTCGACCCTGCGGCAACGACAGTGCTAGTCAATAATCCGCCGCCACCACCTGACTCTCAGGAGCCACCGCCTGTCGCGGGCTTTGGTGCCAACGGCAGCATCGGGGTATTCGGTTTGGGACTATTGTCTTTGCTGGTATTGGCAAGAGGTCGAGCTAGACTTACGCTTTAGGTGTTGGCGCTCGTCGGCAATGATGTCGATACCTAGTCGTTTACTGTTCGACTAAGCGTTCGTTGTGAGCGGCGGTTGCACTGCCCGCTCGTGAGCGACACCACTACCACGTATCCACATTGGGTCGTCGGCCCCGCACGTCGGCGGTGTGTGTCGCGAGTGCGGCGATCAGCCATTGTCGGGTCTCGCTGGGTTGGATCACCGCGTCGAACTCAAAGTAGGGCGCGGCGTTCAGCGCCTTACCGCGTTCATAGGCTTCGTCAACACGACGGCGAAATTCCGTCTCGCGCGCCTCGGTGTCGGTGATCGCTTCCAATTCCTTACGGTAACCGAGACGCACGGCACCTTCGATCCCCATGGCGCCAAACTCCCCGCTGGGCCACGCGATGGTCGTGTGTGCTTCATGAAATCCGCCACCTGCCATCGCCATAGCGCCAAGCCCGTATGCCTTGCGAATGATGACCGAGACCAGCGGTACGGTGAGGTTGGCGCCGGTGACAAACAAACGGCTGGCGTGTCGCACTTGCGCTTTTTGCTCGGATTCGGTGCCCACCATGATGCCTGGCGTATCGCACAGTGACACGATCGGAATTCCGTGCGCATCACAGAGCTGCATGAACCGAGCAGCTTTGTCGGCGCCATCCTGTTCGATCGCCCCGGCCAGGTGCGCAGGGTTGTTGGCGATAATGCCAATGCTGCGGCCTGCGAGGGTTGCGAACGCGGTGATCATGCCCGGCGCAAATCCAGCACGTAGCTCGAGGACACTGTCGGCATCGGCGATACCGGCGATAACTGAGCGCATATCGTAAACCTGTAGTCGATTGGTAGGGATCGACTGATCAAGATCGATATCGCTCCGCTGCCACTCAGTACGGTCTCCCTGGAAAAATGCGAGATAGCGTCGTGCCGCGTCCACGGCTGCAGCATCGTCTTCAACCAACACGTCGATCACGCCGTTGCGAAATTGCACATCCGCTGGACCGACGTCTGCGGCGTCCACACGACCCAGACCACCGCCTTCGATCATGGCCGGTCCACCCATGCCGATGGAGGTATTCTGTGTTGCGATCACGACATCGCAGCAGCCCAGAAACGCGGCATTACCGGCAAAACAGTAGCCGCTCGCAATACCAATCAAAGGCACCTTACCGCTGAGTCGCGCGAGCGCGGCAAAACTCGGGACGTGGAGCCCTGCCAGTGTAGCCACATCAACATCGCCGGGCCTGCCGCCACCGCCTTCAGTGAAAAAGATTACGGGACGCTGTCCTTCATCGGCGATGGCGAGCAACCGATCCGTCTTGGCGTGATTCATGGCACCCTGAGTACCCGCCAGGACCGTATAATCGTAGTGCAACACGACGCAATCGGTGTTGTGCGTCGCACCAGCGCCATTGATCGTTGCAAGACCGGCGACCAGTCCATCAGCCGGCGTCCGTTTTTTCAGATCGTCGATGCTTCGCCTTGCACGCTGCGCCGCAAAAACGAGTTGCCCAATCTCTCTGAAGCTATTTTCGTCAATCAGGTCATCGATGTTCTCACGAGCGCTACGACGGCCGGTTGCCTGACGACGTTGGAAAGCATCGGGTCGCGCTGCGTCCAGCGTCAGCTCGCGCGCTGTCTGCAGCTCATCCTGTGCACGTATCGTTGTCGATGCCGGATCTTCCGCTGCAGCTTCGCTCGTCACGGTATCATCAAGTCGTACGCTGACTAACACCGACGCTTCCTCGACGAGGTCACCGACCGCATAGCCAATGTCGGTGACGAAGCCCGCGACGGGTGACTGCACCACATGCTGCATTTTCATCAACTCCAATGTCGCGATCGTAGTGCCCGGTGTAATGCTGTCGCCGACGGCGCATGTCATGCTGACGAGCTGGCCCTGCAACGGTGAACGAATATGGAAGGTTTTGGTCATGTCACCGCCCGCGGTGTTGTGCGTTTTATGGGGTACATCGCGACGGGATCATAACCGTAGAGCCAATCCAGACCGATGGGAAACAATTTTGGTGCCGTCGCATTCAACATTCGCATGCCGCCCCATGTGACAGCCTGTGTCAACGGCGTACGTAAATGAAACAAACGTTCATTGCGTCTCGCAGTTTGATAAACCCGTTGTGTCCGAGGTAGCCGCAAACGCTGAAACCGCAGCAGACCATCGGACATTTTGCCCGACTTGCCGAGCAGACTCGCGAGAACCCAGGCATCCTCAATGGCCATCGCGGCACCCTGTGCCATAAACGGCAGCATCGGATGACTTGCATCGCCAATCAAGACCACGCGATCCCTGTACCAGCGCTGAAGCGGTGGGCGATCAAGCAATGCCCATTGATAGCATTGCTGCGATTGTTCAACGATTGCGCGAAGGGAAGAGTGCCAGTCGCCGAAGCGTTCCAGCATCGTCTCGCGTTCCCCGGGCTGCGTCCAACTTTCATGCGGCCAGTCCGCTTGCTCGGTGACGAGCACAAGGTTGGTTAGGTCGCCGTTGCGGAGTTGATAGGTCACGGCATGTTGCTCGGCCCCCGCCCAGACCGTCGCGGCACGACGCGGCGCCAGATTGCCGAGCGCGGCAGTAGCAACTACTGCGCGCCAGGCCACGTTGCCTGTGTAGGCGGCGGTGGCTTCACGGGTAACAAACCCCCGGGTCGCAGAATGAATGCCATCGGCACCAATGACTAGCTCAGCATCGAAGCGATGACCTCGAGCGCCATGTGCGACGGCGCCACGTTCGTTGCCGGTGATGCGCTCGATCGGCTCATTTAAGTGCAGCGAATCGGGTGCGATGTCTAGTAGTTTATCAAGCAGTGCCTGAATCAGGTCGGCACGATGTACTTGCAGGTAGGGGTGATGCCAACGACCGCCAGCCTGATTGACCGGCATCGAAAACACCACTCGCCCGTCGAGGCCAGCGCACAACTGCAGTGCATCGGGGACGACTGCGGACTTTTGCAGCGCTGTCAGTACGCCGATCGCGCCGAGCACCGTGCAGGCATTCGGTCCAAGTTGAATACCCGCACCGACAGTTTCGATACGTGGCGCCCGTTCAAGTACAGTGACCTCATGTCCGGCCAGACGCAGGCACAGTGCGCTGGTTAGCCCGGCGACACCGGCGCCGCAAATTACAATTTTCATAGTGTCCGTTGCGGACCGGTGGCCACAATGGCGCTTCGAACCTTCATCGCTGCATCGTCGCGTCACCAGCGGCGTATTGCAACCTTCGGCGCGTTACAATCAGGTTTTGGATGGCGGAGACGGTCATGGCACGTGTCGTACGGATAAGAAATGGTGGTGGATTCGAACACTTGTCCATCGAGGATCAGGAAGTTTCGGCACCGGGTCCCGGTGAAGTGCAGGTACGCTGGCATGCGACGTCTCTGAATTTTCATGACTACCTGGTTGCGGCGGGCCAGATTCCGGTCGCCGACGGTCGGGTGCCGATGTCGGATGGTGCTGGCGAGATTGTCGCCGTCGGTACCGATGTGTCGCAGTGGCAGGTGGGTGATCGCGTCATGTCGACGTTTTTTCCCGGTTGGCGGGAAGGTGCGCCAACGTTACCCGGCATGATGGCGGTTGCTGGCGAAACGGTCGACGGGTTTGCTGTTGAGCGGAGCAACGTTGCAGCGGATTCGATAACGGCGATTCCGGACGGCTACACTTTTGCGCAAGCCGCCACGTTGCCGTGTGCAGCGCTCACCGCTTGGCGAGCGTTGGTTGTCGAGGGCCGCATCAAGGCCGGGGACAGCGTGTTGGTTGAAGGCACCGGTGGTTTTTCGCTGTTCTGTCTGCAGATCGCCAAAGCAGCGGGCGCTGAAGTCTATGCGACGTCGTCCTCGACCGAGAAACTCGATAAGCTGACAGCGTTGGGCGCAGACCACGTGATCAACTATCGCGAGGACGAGAACTGGGGCAAAACCGTGCTGAAAATGTCGGGTGGCGGCGTGGATCATGTCATCGATGTCGGAGGCGGAGCGACCATTTATCAGTCGACCGAGGCTGCGAAAATTGGCGGGCATATTGTTCTGGTTGGCATACTCGGCGGTCGTAAAGGCGAGATCGTGTTCCCGAAGTACTTCTTCAAACAACTACGGCTTTCCGGCATCGCTGTCGGCAGCCACGCGATGCAGCGTGACATGGTGGCGGCGATCAATGTCAACGGCTTCACGCCGGTGATTGACCGCTCTTTTGAGCTGGATGCCCTGGCAGATGCGTTCGCGTACCAGGCATCGAACCAGCAGTTTGGCAAAATCGTCGTCGAATACGGCGGTGAGTGATGCAAGATTTTGAGTCGATGAATGGGTGCAGGTTGCAACGATGACGCATCGATATTCGGTATCTCTCGAGTGGACCGGCAATCTCGGCCCCGGTACCACAGGCTATCGTGATTACAGTCGAAATCATGTCATTCGTGCGGCGGGTAAATCCGATCTGGCCGGTTCCTCCGACCCAGGATTCCGGGGGGATGCCTCATGCTGGAACCCGGAGGAGTTATTGGTGGCGTCTCTGTCTGCGTGCCACCAACTGTGGTTCCTTCACGAGGCATCTGTAGCGGGTGTTGTGGTCGTCGCTTATAGCGACGATGCGGTTGGCAGTATGCAAACGCATTCAGACGGCAGCGGCGAATTTACTGAAGTCGTGTTGAGGCCGTTGGTGACAGCGACCGCACCCGTGCCAGCGGACCAGCTGGCGTCGTTGCATCATTTGGCGCACGAAAAGTGCTTTATCGCCCGGTCGATGAACTTTCCTGTTCGAGTCGAACCGCGCTAGTTCGAATTGCCAGGGCAGAAACTCGCCTGATAGCGTTGTAAAAAATTTTTGACATCCGCCACGATGTAAAATATGTTTTACATTCGATAGGATTTGGATGGGGCGATGAACGCGAGTTTCACGGAAAAATCGGTCTGGGTTCAGGTGACGGCACTGATCGTAGTGCTGGGCGGCTATTTTTGGACGGCGAAGCAGATGTTTATGGCTGGTGTGATGGATATTCGCGCGTATGCTGCGGTCTTCACAGTCAGTGTTGTCATGCTGGTGATCGTGCTGGTCGCGGGTCATATTGTTGTGGCGATTACCAGTCGTGGTGATTTTTCGGACGAACGAGACCGTCTCATCGCCTGGCGCGCGGAAGCACTCTCGTCTTGGGTGATGGGCATTGGCATCTTGTCCGCGATTTTCGCTATGGTCTTTGGTGTCGAAACCGTGCTAGTGGCGCACTTGTTGCTGCTGTCGTTGTTGCTGTCGGAGATTCTCGCCAACAGCCTCCGGATTCTGTTCTATCGACGTGGTGTTTGATGCCAAAACGCACCCTGCCGATCGGTAACTGCATCCGCGCATTGCGCGCGGCGCGCGACGACATGACGCAACAACACCTGGCCGACCGGATTGGTGTGACTCGACAGACGATCATTGCCATTGAGGCTAGCAAGTACTCTCCGTCGCTGGAGGTCGCCTTTCGGATTGCTGAGGTCTTCGGTGTGCCACTCGAGTCGGTGTTTCAGTACCTGCCGGAGCAAACTGCTTGAGTGAAGCGTCCGCTGCGATCGACGTCAGCTGGCGCTCGGCCCTGACGTTCTCAGTCTGTTTACCGATCGTGATCATCGCCATGATGTTGCTCGCGCGTCGTATCGAGCGCACCGCCAATCGATGGCTGGCGGGGTTTCTGCTGGTCGCTGCGATGGCGCAGATACCTCAGATCATCGGCTTTGCCGGATTCTATGCGGTCTGGCCCGGACTGACATTCGCACCGTTTGCGCTCGAGCTGTTTGCTGGCCCGTTTCTGTATCTGCACGCGCACTCGTTGATGCGTGGTCAATCACCCAGCTGGCACAAGTGGCTGTTGTTACCGGGCGGCATACAGTTGTTGTACTACCTGTGGGCTTTCCTGACGCTTGGCGATTACAAGGCCAAGTGGGCGTACAACGATGCGGTACATGTGCCGTATATCATGCCAGTTGAGACGCTGCTGAATATTGCGCTGATTGTGTTTGCAGCCGTCGCGGTGTATCGATTGGTGCGACAGTACCGACAGTTTTTGCAGCAAACACAATCCGCTGCGCTCGATTTTGACCCGTCTTGGCTGACGCAGCTCATCGTCGCCATCGTGGCGGGTGGCGGCTTATTCTCTGCGATCGAGCTTGCGCCCTACCTCTTCGAAGATGTCAGCTATATCGATGAATACCCGCTGCAAATCGCGCTGACTATTGTCGTTGCCTGGATCGGTTTTCAGGCGCTAGCCAAAACCACGGTGACCTTTCCTAAAATGACGACGGCGCCGGCAGCCGAAGAGTCGAATGGTGCATCAGACAAAGACTGGCAACAGGAATCGACTGTCCTCGAGGCTGCCGTTGTTGATGGCGCATGGTTTCTTGAGTCCCGCTTGTCCATCGGCGAGGTAGCCAGCCGTTTGGCGACGAACGAGACCTACGTATCGCGCGCTGTCAACAAGGGACGTGGACAGACATTCAACGCGTTCATCAATAGTCTCCGCGTCACACACGCGAAAACCCTGTTGCTCGCTGGCGAGCAGCCGTTGCTGCAGATCGCTGCTGCCTCTGGATTCAACTCCAAAGCAACTTTCAATCGCGTGTTTCGCGACAGTGTCGGCATGACACCCACTCAATTTAAGCGATCGCAAAAGTCTCAAAATCCGTAAATCCCTGAACTTTCGCGATTTTGAGGCGATCAATCGCGCTTTCGCACCTAATCTCTGCTCCTGCTTTGCCAAACACACGCCAACAGAGGAGCATAGAAATGGGCGAGAAAGTACAGCAGCCAGATCCGCGTAGCGGATCCAACTTTGACCGGATGGCGTCCGTTTTTGCAGTGGCTTTATCACTCGCTGCGCTGTTTGTCTCCTTAGTGGAGGTTAGCAGTGAGCGCGCGCAGCAGCGTGCAGAGGTCTGGCCGCATATCCAGATCGACCAGTCTTACTCAGAAGCAGGTTTTCGGCTGCGGATGGTCAACAAAGGCGTTGGTCCGGCACTCATGGGGCAGCTCGTTCTGCTCCACAACGGTCAGCCCGTGCAGGACGTCGACCAGCTCATCATTGAAACGATCGGCGCTGAGCGTGCCTTCAGCTACGACCGCTACTCAATGTCGGATCCAAGCAATTCTGTGGTCGCGCCCGGTGACAGTCTGACGCTCTTCGGCGTTTCGTGGGACGACAGCACCCGTGAGCTCATCCGTGCCTGGAACGGGGCGATCGACATCGATGTGTGTTACTGCTCGATTCACGAAGACTGTTGGCAAGCATCCCTGATGGGATCGACACAACGCGTCGAGCGCTGCGACACCGGCGTCGCGCTCTGACAGGCACCGCCTCGCACCGGTGCTCTATTTCCAATGTTCAAGCACTCTAGGAGTTATTGATGAAGACCCCTCGTACACTAGCCCTATTCGCGCTGTGCCTCTTGGCTCAGTTGGCCCTGGCCGACTCACCGCGCGTGACCCATGCCGACCTCGCGATACTCGATGGGGCACCATGGATCGGTTCGCTTAATTATCTCGACTATTCCAGTGGCGAAGTCGAGCAGATTCCGGTGACGATCCAATTCGACAAGCCCGGCAAAAGGAAAGTCATTTACCGCATCAAGTATCCCGGCGAGTCGCAGTACAACTCTCGCGAGAAACTGAAGATCAGCGCCGACGGCGCAAAGCTGAATGGCGAGCCCATCGTCAGTCGCACGGACTTGGAAGACGGCACGATCGTCGTGGTGACCGAACATCGTGACAAGGATGATGGTCGGCCGGCCGATATTCGGATGACGTATTCGCTGCACGCGGCACGTCTTGAGATTCGCAAGGAAGTTCGTTTCGCAAGCGACAGCGCGTACTTTGAGCGCAACGCGTACCGACTCACCCGCTAGCCAAAACGACGACGTGCTCTGCCACCCAGGGCGCGTCCTCC
>JBCAZB010000018.1:0-15537 GCA_038533315.1 Pseudomonadota bacterium
ACCACTGTTCAGTGGATTCAACGGCACGAGATCCGCACGCAAGCGACTCTCGGCCGCAGCGTTCGCCGCATAAGCGTCCAACAAAGACTCTCGGGTATTTGAGAACAGGTTGTAGGAGGCATTGTCGCGCGGGATCAGCACATCGTTATTATCGATGCCACCGAAGAAAAACAAACAAACAAGCGCTTTGTAGCCTGACGTGTCAGCTGCTCGCGCTGACTGTGTCAGTAAATTCGGTAGCAGACCACCGGCGCAGGCCGCCGTCACGCTACGACGCAAAAAATCCCGACGAGAGTGATGTTTCATGTTCAGGACTCCTTACTGCACGACGGCGAATGTGCCGCTGTTCGCTACGAGGAACACAGCAAGCTGTGCTCGCCGCAACCGGTCGTTATCAATATTGGTCGTTCGGAATGGCATCGCGGTGACCGTTTGTTCGAAGTCATCGAACTCGCTTTGCGTTAAGCGACCACCTGTCAGCAGGTCGTTCACCGCCTGCACCAGAGCCGCTGGATCATCAGCAATTGCCGTCAACGCATCATAGTTCGGCGTAAACGCGTCACTGCCGCCATCTGGCGTACGGTTAAAGATGTAGTCGCCTACAAAATTGACGTAACCGATACTGGAAGCGCCATTGACGATCTGTAGCTCAGGCGCAGTCAAGCCCTGCTGACCCGATACCGTGTTGGGCGCGATGTATCCGGGACGATAGAAATTGAATACCGAAGGTGGACGAAAGGGGTGCTGACCCAGGCTTACACCAGTGTCAGCCGTATTCCGGAGCCGCGTCTCGGCCGGTACGTCGACGGGCGCCATCTCTAAAGCCCGGACGACATGCAGAAACTTTAGTATGGGCTCACGCAGTTTGCCGTTGACCGTATCTTCGAACATCAGCGGGTCGAGCAGCACGGCGGCGATAGTAGCCTGCATATCGCCTCTAGTACCGGTACCGAATTCGCGACCATTGTCGGCTTCGAATCGACCGGCTTCAAACGCGGTGGCAACTCGCTCGATGTACTCGGGCGGCGGCGCGCTCATCGTAAAGCGCTGGATTAACTGACGCGACACAAACGGCGCGACATTCGGGTGCGCAAATATGCCGTCAATGGCAAGCTCAACAGAAGTCGGGCCATCTGTGTTGGCAGGAATACTGACATTGAGAAAGTTCTTCTCTTCTGGCGAGTGCCGATTGTTGAAATACGCTAACGGTACGGCCCACATCATCCACTCAGGGTTTTGCGTGCGATCGAAATCGAAGCCGGTGAACACACGTGACAGATTGACGATGTCGTCATTGTCATACGTCTCAACGGTCTCGCCATTCACCAACCGCGGTGAGCCATCCATGTTCAGTTCGATCAGCCCGATACTGAATAACTGAAGGATCTCTCGTGCATAGTTCTCGTCAGGCAGGCGGCCACGAGCATCTGCGCGGCGACTACCGCGATAAGTCAGATAATCGGCCATGCTCGGTGTGTAGGTCACATCGGTCAGAATATCTTTGTAGTTGCCGAACGCGTTACGGTAGATCGCGTCCATATAAAAGCCGTGTTTGTGGGCGTGATTCGGACGTACGGACTGCCCAGCTACGACGATTTGTGTCAACGCAAAGAGCGCGCGCTGACGCAGCTGGTCATTGCCTTCGATTGCTGCCTGCCAAAACAGGTCGGAGTGCACCGGTCGGGTTGCGCGTGCGTTGAACGGCTCGTTCGTTCTTTGTGTAATCGCTGGTAAGACTCGATCCGTATATTCAACGGCAGTCTTGGCGAATTCGTCAGCCAGCCAATCCGCGGCATCTCTTCCAATCAACGCATCGATCTCAGCGGTGGTGCCGCCAAACGTTGCCGTGCTGAGAAACCGCTGTGCGATATCCGCTGATTCGATCAGGGAGTAAGACACTGCGGGTGGCGGTGGGTTGCTACCACCTCCGCCGCCTCCACCGCCTCCGGTGTTGCCACCGCCCGGTGGTGCTGCTGAAACGGTGCCATCGTCAGTACCGCCGCCACAGGCAGCAAGCACGAGCGCCAACACGACGGCGAGGTAACGCCCGCCGGATTGTAAAAACTGGGTTCGCAGCATCGGAAGATTCCCTCCCAAAAATCCAGAGCGGAACATGAACCAATGTCTTGCGGACAACAATCAGCGATTAAACATAATGCTGCTTCAGCGGTATCTAGCGTGACGCACGTCACACTATTGAATGCCAATAAGCTCTCATTTGTGAATCGGTCGATTCGACCAACTAGGCATTTAGTGGCCGTATGCGCACAGTGAAAGCCATCTGCATTTCGACATAACCTAGACCCCGGCTCTACCAGAACAATTCATTCAGAACGGACTTTCACTCGGAGCTAGCCACCCACAAAAAAACCCCGCACAAGGCGGGGTTTCTTAAACGCCTGAGCAGCCCTACTAAACGACTTCGAAAAGCCCTGCCGCGCCCATGCCACCGCCGATACACATCGTGCAGACGACGTACTTCGCACCACGACGCTTACCCTCGATGAGCGCGTGGCCCACCATGCGCGCGCCCGACATGCCGTACGGGTGGCCGATCGAGATGGCGCCGCCATTCACGTTCAGCAGGTCATTCGGAATACCCAGATGGTCTCTGCAATAGATCACCTGAACAGCAAAAGCCTCATTCAACTCCCATAAGCCGATGTCATCCATCGACAGACCATGCGCTTTGAGCAATTTCGGCACGGCGAACACGGGACCGATACCCATTTCGTCCGGCTCCGTGCCAGCCACCGCGATACCGCGATAAATACCGAGCGGCTCGATGTTGCGCTGTTCCGCGAGCGTGGCGTCCATCATGACAGCGGCCGATGCACCGTCCGATAGTTGGCTTGCGTTGCCCGCGGTGATCACGCCGCCTTCAACAACAGTACGCAATCCGGACAGGCCTTCGAGTGTTGTTTCGGGGCGATTGCCTTCGTCTTTATCCAGCGTCACTTCGTGGAACGAGATTTCTTTCGTCTCCTTGTCCATGACACCCATGCTGCTCGGCATCGGTACGATCTCGTCGTCGAACTTACCGGCCGCTTGCGCGGCTGCAGTGCGCTGCTGACTCTGCAAGCCGTATTCATCCTGCGCCTCGCGCGAGATGTTGTAGCGGTCTGCGACAACCTCTGCGGTCTGCAACATGGGCATGTGGATATTTGGTGACGCCGCAACAACCGCCGGGTCTTTCGCGCGGTGCATATTCATGTTCTCGTTCTGCACAAGGCTGATCGATTCCACACCACCACCAACTGCGATCGGCATGCCATCGGTGATGACCTGCTTGGCGGCCGTCGCAATCGCCATCATGCCGGACGAGCACTGCCTGTCGACGGTCATGCCACTGACGGTGTTTGGCAATCCCGCCGCCAACAACGCCTGGCGTGCCACGTTGGCGCCGGTACTGCCCTGCTGCAAGGCGCAGCCGATGATCACATCTTCTACCTCGTCGGTGGCAACTCCTGCGCGCTCGACCGCATGTTTGATGGCGTGCGCGGCAAGCGACTGCCCTTGTGTGTTGTTGAATGCTCCGCGGTAAGCGCGGCCGATCGGCGTACGCGCCGTCGATACAATGACTGCTTCTTTCATGATGTCCTCGCTTAGCGATCCAGCTTGATGCCGTGCTTCTTGGCCAACGCTGTCAGGAATTTGCGGCTTTGATCACCACCTTGCTGCAGCTCCTGTGCCGTCGACAGATCCGACGCCTCTGCCCATGCGGCGGCGACATTCTCTGCTGTGGCCAGCTCACCATCGAGCAACACGCCTTCGGTTTCGACAATCGCAGCCCGCGCGAAACCACCGGCACCTGCCGCGATGATCTGACGACTGCCCGCGTCTTTGCTACACATGAAAATGACCGCCGGGGTCACGAGCTCGGGCTGCAACGCCGCCAGCACTTCGGGTGGCATCAGGTCCTCGGTCATCCGCGTCGCCGCGACTGGCGCCAGCGTGTTGACATGGATGTTGTATTTCATGCCTTCGAGATGCAGCGTGTTCATCAAGCCGACCACGCCCATTTTTGCCGCACCATAGTTGGACTGACCGAAGTTGCCGTACAAACCGGATGAAGATGACGTCATCATAATCCGACCATACTGCTGCTCGCGCATGATGCCCCATACCGCTTTGGAACAATTGGCGCTGCCCATCAGGTGGACATCGACGACCATGCCAAAGTCGCTCATCTCCATTTTGGCGAAGGTCTTGTCGCGCAGAATACCGGCGTTGTTGACCAGCACATCGATACGACCCCAGGCGTCCATCGCCTGTGCGACCATCGCCTCGACTTCGTCCATCTTGGTGACATTGGCACCGTTCGCGAGCGCCTCACCACCAGCAGCCGTGATCTCGTCGACGACTGCCTGCGCGGCACTGACCGAGCCACCTGTGCCATCGCGCGCGCCGCCAAGATCATTAACTAAGACTTTTGCACCGCGCCGCGCGAACTCGAGCGCGTGCGAACGACCGAGGCCATTGCCGGCACCGGTGACAATGACAACCTGATCATCAAAACGAATGGACATGATGTATTTCCTTACTGAACGATAAACAGCGAAAGCGTCTCTGCGATGAGCGCAGGCTTCGCCTGATCTTTGATTTCGACGGTGACAATACTCTTGAACAAGAATTGCCCGGGGTTCTTTTCGGTGATGCTGTCGAGCACCATGTGCGCACGCACGCTGCTGCCAACGGGCACGGGCTGCAGGAAACGTAGTTTGTCCGAGCCGTAGTTGATCGCCATGACCATACCCTCGGGCACAATGCCACACTGAGCGCTCAGGTAAGGCAACAACGACAAGGTCAGATATCCATGCGCAATAGTGGTACCGAACGGCGTTGCCTTGGCTTTTTCTTCATCGAGATGGATGAACTGGTGATCGAGCGTTGCGTCAGCAAATGCATTGACACGATCCTGGTCGATTTGAAACCACTCGGATGGCTCGCGCTCTTTGCCTACGTAGTTCTGTAATTCTGCGACGGGTACGACTGTCGACATGATGCCCCCACGGCGTTGGTTGAACAGCCCAAGAGTATAGCAAAAGTGTCTGGTGCTGACGGGCATCCCGCGGCATCAGTGACCAACTTCGGGATCAGCTTGATGACATACTTGCATGTCCTCGGCGTTGCCTGCAGGCTAGTGATTGGCTGACCACAAACCGCTGTGGTCACAGGGGATTAACATGTCGCAATCGAGAGCGAGCGCCCTCGGTAAATTTGCTGTCATCTGGGGGCTGGGTGGTTTTCTTGCGATGCTCGCTTGGGCGATCGCTCGACTGATACCCATCGCCACAGACAGCGCCAGTGTGTCCTGGACTGTCTGGCAGCATGCCACGTTCTACATCAATGTTTTTTTCATGGCCTGGGTCGAGGGCTATCGCGGTTTTCAGCTCAAGTTTTCACCACGTTTCGCTGCGCGCGCCGCGGGCATCGCAGGTCATGCCACACCCGCTCAGGCATTGCTGGCGCCACTGTTGTTCATGAGTTTTTTCCATGCACCGCCCCGACGGATTCTCGGCGCAATCCTGTTAACGCTCGGCATTATCGTCATCGTCATTGTGTACAGACAGCTGCCGCAACCCTGGCGCGGCATTCTGGATGCAGGTGTCGTGGTAGGACTCAGTTGGGGATTCGTCGCGACGTTTCTGTTGACACTGCGCGCGTTACGCTACGGTACAACAGTGGATCCTGAGTTCTATCCACTAGCAGCAGCCGCAGCGACTGGCTAGACGCAAACTAATGGCGACCGGCTATACCAACTCCGCGTCGGTGATCACCTCAACGATCGATGGTCCGCCATGCGCAATGGCCTTGGCGAGCGCGTGATCCAGCTGATCCCGCGTTTTAACGCGTTCCCCATGCCCGCCACAGGCGCGCGCGAAGGCTGCAAAACTCGGGTTGACCAGACTGGTTTGCCACACAGCGAACTCAGCGGCTTTCTGCTCTTTGGTGATCTTGCCAAGTTCAGAGTTGTTCATCAGCACGTGGGTGATGTTCATGCCGTATTTGACGGCCGTCGTGAACTCCATCGCGTATTGCCCGAAACCGCCATCCCCGGACACCGAAATGACTTTGCGACCGTGAAATGGGCCGGTCTCCTGCGTGGCGGCCCACGCGCCGAGAGCAGCTGGAAACGAGAAGCCGATCGAACCGAGATAGCCGGACATCAAGACACGCTGATCGCCGCTCGCCTCGAAATAGCGGCCGAACGAGTATGTGTTGTTACCGACATCGACCGGCAGGATCGCATCCTCCGGCGCATGTCGCGTCAGCGCCTCGAACAGGGCCGCCGCCGAGATGCCGTTGCCATTGTCTTCGGCCACACGACGTGCTTTCTCTTCGCGCCAAAGCTGCCATCGCTCGGCCACTTCGGCCTTCACGTCAACAGCGCCCCCACGCTCCCGCTCGAGCGCCTCACGAAATAGTCGGGCGGTCACAGCCACATCACCGAGCACCGGTGCGCTGACGGGATGACGCTTGGCGAGCTTCATCGGGTCGGTGTCCACCTGCACAGTCGTCGCGGTCGGGTACAGCCCGGTGTGGTCCGAGAAACTCGCGCCAAATACGAGCATGAGATCCGATTCGTTCATGAACCAGCTCGCGATCGGCGTGCCAGAACGTCCCATGACGCCAGCGGCCAACGGATGCGCGTCAGCAATCTGGCCTTTGGCTTTGAAGGTGGTCGCGACCGGTGCATTGAGCGCCTCCGCCAATGCAATCACGTCGTCCATTCCCGCTTGCGCGCCATAGCCGACAACGATCAACGGACGCTTCGCGGCACGTATGAGCTGCAGCGCGGCTTCCACAGCATCGGGCGCAGGCGCCACGGCAAGATTCGCCATGCGACCTTCCGGAGACTGCGCCGGCTCTTCAGGCGCGGGCGTGGGTTGCACGTTATCGGGAAACACCAAATGACCGACACCGCGTTTCAAAATCGCGGTCTTGATCGCTTGCGTCATCAGGAGCGCATGATCCGATGTCAAATGCACGGTCTCGGAGAACTCAGCGACGGCCTCGAAAGCGGCCTCGAGGTCGATGTCCTGAAACGCGTGTACACCCACCACCTGGTCCTGGACCTGGCCTGTCAACGCGAGCGCCGGCGCCCCGTCAACCTTCGCATCCCACAGCCCGGTCAACAAGTTCGTGGCGCCGGGACCTGCGATGGTCAGCGCGGCCGCCGGTCGTCCGGTCAATTTGCCGTAGCCGGAACAGGCAAAAGCCGCCGCGCCTTCGTGGCGAATACCGTAGTAGCGAAGTTCGCCTTTCGACTCCTGCACGCGGAGCGCATCGGCGAGACCGAGATTCGAATGCCCGACCATGCCGAACACCGCGCGAACATCCCAATTGACCATCGTCTCTGCCATCACATCAGCGACCGACCGCTCACGCGACGGCAGGGCGGGCACACCGACAAAGATCTCATCGCCGCGAATATCAACCTCGAACAATTGCTGCCCCGTATCTTCATGACCACCGGGCGGTTTACCGGTCAGCGGATCGAAATCCCAGCCATGCCATGGGCAACGCAGCCAACATTTGCCTTCGATACCTTTTTCGATCGCCCCTTCGCCTAGCGGACCACCCTGATGCGGACACTTGTTATCCATTGCCGCCCATTGACCGTCGAAGTGCACGAGCGCGATCGATTGCGTGCCGGCGGTGACGGATTTCACACGCCCTTCGTCCACTTCGTCGACCGTCGCGACGCGGTACCATTCGAGTTGTGCATTGTCGCTCATGATGTAATACGCTCCATTAGACAGGGGTTGGAAATATTTGACCGTGGGGCGTGGTCCAATATTTCGCGACAAGGTTATCCCGCGTAACCTACCAACCCACCGTAACAGATTCGTGAGGGGGAACACGACACGATGACTACCGCAACAGCTGTGGCTACCTGGAGCCAACTCGGCGACCGCCAACCCGTTTACGCTTTGGTCGGAGAGGTCGATCTGGTCGTCGTCCGGTTCGATGATCAGGTGTCCGTCTTCTATGGACGTTGTTTGCATCGCGGCGCATTAATGGCGGATGGTCATGTCGATGCCAACGACAATCTGATCTGTGGCGTACATAACTGGGACTATCGTCTCGACAGCGGCGTGTCCGAATACGAAAACTCGGAGGCGCTGCCCAAATTCAACGCGTGGATCGAAGACGACGCTGTCATGGTCGACGCGGATGAAATCCAGCAATGGGCACTCAGCAATCCACAACCGTATCGACGCGACGAGTATCTCGGGTTGTATCAGGACCCCAGCCACGAAGCACATCCCGAGCCCTACAACGGACTGATTCAGCAATACGCGCGCGACGGCTTGAGCAAGGTCGGCCATCATGGTGTCGTCGATGCCATGGGCGTG
The DNA here is from genome assembly GCA_038533315.1 of Pseudomonadota bacterium. Classification (GTDB taxonomy): domain Bacteria; phylum Pseudomonadota; class Gammaproteobacteria; order Steroidobacterales; family Woeseiaceae; genus CALBPI01. Next base: position 8,364 of record JBCAZB010000018.1, read on the forward strand.
CCTCGCCAAGAATTGCCGGACTGGGATGATCTGCAGATTCTCAGCGCACAACTGCATCGTGTGCCGCTGCTCGACGATGAGGCGGTTGGCACTGACGTCGTCATCGGACCGCGGGCCGAGAAACCGTTGAAGCTCGCCATTCCGTTGTTTGTTTCCGACATGAGTTTCGGTGCGCTGTCTGAACCCGCCAAGGTCGCGCTGGCTCAGGGCGCCGAGTTGGCCGGCACCGGCATTTGTTCCGGCGAAGGCGGCATGTTGCCAGAAGAACAAGAAGCCAACTCGCGCTACTTCTACGAACTTGCCTCCGGTCGCTTTGGCTTTAGCTGGGATAAAGTCGCCAAGGTACAAGCGTTCCATTTCAAAGGCGGACAAGGCGCTAAGACTGGCACCGGCGGACACCTGCCCGGCAATAAAGTGGTCGGCAAGATCGCTGAGGTTCGCGGGCTCGAGGAAGGCGAAGCGGCCATCAGCCCATCGCGCTTCCCGGATTGGGATCAGATCAGCCAGATTCGCGATTTCGCTGACGAGGTCAAAGAAAACACTGGCGGTATCCCGTTGGGTTACAAGTTATCGGCACAACATATTGAGAAGGATATCGATGCCGCACTCGAGGTAGGCGTCGACTACATCATTCTCGATGGTCGCGGCGGCGGCACCGGTGCCGCACCCACGTTGTTTAGGGATCATATTTCCGTGCCGACCATTCCAGCCCTGGCGCGTGCGCGGCAACATCTTGATCGCAGCGGTCATAGCGATATCACACTGGTGATTACGGGCGGGTTGCGCACACCGGCCGACTTCGTCAAAGCGCTGGCACTCGGTGCCGATGCGGTCGCGATTTCCAACGCCGCGATGCAGGCGATCGGTTGCATCGCCATGCGCGCCTGTCATACCAACAACTGCCCAGTCGGTATTGCGACGCAAAAACCGAATCTGGTGTCACGGCTGATCGTCGATCAATCCGCGCAACGATTACACAATTTTTTCGCCGCGTCTGTCGAGCTGATGCAGGTTCTGGCGCGCGCCTGTGGTCATCGTCATTTATCGGCGTTCAATATCGACGACCTGACCACCTATCATCGACACATGGCGGAATTGACCGGCGTTGCTTTCGGTGGAGTCAGCGCGTGAGTGTCGCGACGGCCAGCACGATCATGGCGCTGCTCGGCGGCTATCTGTTGATTGGGCTGGTTGTCGCCATCGGCTTGTTGTTGAGCGGGCTGGGCAACATGGACCCTGCAGCAGCACAGTTGCGCTGGCGGGTGCGACTGCTATTGCTGCCTGGCCTCGTGGGGCTATGGCCATTGATGCTCGCAAAAAGACTCACGCAATCCGAACCGCCACTGCAATGAAACGTCGTCAGCGAAAACTGCATTTTGTGTTGTGGCTAATACTGACGCCGGCACTCCTCTATGGTCTGTGGCAGGCGTTAAGCGCGCGAACGAATGAACCGGTTAACGCGACATTACCGACCGCAATCACCGAGGGGCGCAACTGATGTCCCACGACTACCAGACCGTCCAGTGGACGCCGTTCAAGAAGCGCTACGATCGTTGGCTGCTCGGCGGTGTTGCGCTGTACCTCCTTACGTTTATCGCTGCGAGCCTGTCACTGGGCGGTGAGAACGCTACCCTGAATCCCGTGCAGGTGATTATCCGGGCGACGGGCTCACTGGCGTTCATCCTGCTGACCTTTGTACTGAGTCTCGGACCGCTGGCAAGGATCAGCGACCGCTTCAAACCACTGCTCTACAACCGGCGCCATGTCGGCGTAACGACGTTCCTCTTGGGCTTCGTACACGCCGGGCTTGTCGTGTTTTGGTATCACGGCTTCGGTGAATTGAATCCTTTCGTCTCTGTGCTCGCCTCCAATTCGCGCTACGACGCGATTGCTGGTTTTCCGTTCGAAAGTCTCGGTCTGGTTGCATTGATCATTCTGTATTTGATGGCGGCCACCAGTCACGACTTCTGGAACGCCAATTTGGGTCCGACCGTCTGGAAGTCGTTACACCTGTGCGTTTATCTGGCCTATGGTTTGCTCGTGTTGCACATGGCACTCGGCGTATTGCAGTACGAGAAATCACCCGTGTACGTCTGGCTGTTGATTGCCGGCGCCGCTGTGCTGTCAGCGCTTCACTTGTTTACCGGCTTACGCGCGTTCCGCGGCTTCCGAAAAACCGCTGACCCGTGGCAGGTCGTCGGCGATGCATCGACACTGCGCGAAGGCAGGGCGGTGATTGTTAGACCAAAAACCGGCGAGGCGATCGCGGTGTTCCGACACGACAATCAGGTATTTGCGGTATCGCATGTCTGTCGACATCAAGGCGGTCCGCTCGGTGAAGGTCGCGTCGTCAACGGCTGCATCACCTGCCCTTGGCATGGCTTCCAATATCAGCTAGTCGACGGTCGCTCACCGGCTCCGTTCACTGAGCGCATCGCAACCTATCGGACGAAGCTCGAAGGCACGGTGGTCATGGTCAACACCCATCCATCACCACCAGGGACGAAACAACAACCAACCGCACTACCGGAGGCCCTATGAGCGATAACGATTTTTTTGTCGGTTGGGCCGAGCAACTACCCAAAGCAGATCGGCGCAGTTTTGTTGGCATCGGACTGACTCTGGTCGCGGGTTGCGCCGGACTCGGTGCCGGAATCGCAGTCAATCAACGAGAACCGTCGCCTGGCGGTTGGGACCTCGCCAACGAACGCGAGTGGACCGGCGTTGTGACCGCCTCACCGTATGCGATACTGCGCACGCGCGATCCGGAAGGCGAGCCGCGCACGATCCTGCTCGCTTGCGAAGGTAAATGCGGTGTTGCCGCAAGCATCAGCGCTTTCGACGGTAAAGTGGTCACAGTGCGTGGCACCCTCATCGAACGCGGACCGCACGCCATGATTGCCGCCAGCACTGCGACCGACTGGATAACGGTGAGCGATACCGCGACCGACACGGGACTCGCGTTCTCGCCACCGACCGCACTGACCCGCGCAACGCTCGATGGCGAGATTCTGGATACTAAATGCTGGTTCGGTGCGATGAACCCGAACGCGGGCATACCCCACAAAGCGTGTGCCGCGCTCTGTATCCGCGGGGGCATTCCACCTGCCTTCTATGTCAAAGATCCTGCTGATCAGTCGGCGCTATTGCTGCTGACCGAACAAGGCCGACCGTTCGGTAAAGACCTCCTCCCGTTAGTCGCCGACGCGGTGCGCATCGAGGGAACCCTTCAGCGTGCTGACGACTTGTTGATCTTCGATACGAGTCTGGAACAAATTCGGCGATTGTAGCGGCATCGCGAGCGCTACAAGGCTCGCAGGTAGGCCAGCAGCTGCGCCTGATCAGCGCTACTCAGTTCTCGAAATGCCGCCGCTGACGCCTCTGCCTCTCCGCCGTGCCACAGGATCGCTTCGCGTAAGTTGCGTGCTCGCCCGTCATGAAGAAACCCGCGATAAGGCGCGTGCTGCTCTAACAGGCCAATACCCCATAACGGCGCAGTACGCCATTCACGATGATGCTCACCGTCACCCGCATCAGCGAGCGCGTCGCCCATGTCGTGCAACATGAAATCGGAGTACGGCCATAAGAGTTGCTCGGAGAACTCAGGCTCGTCGGTTTTGCCGGTAATCGCGACGGGCACATGACATGAACTGCATCCCGCTAATCCAAAAAGATCCTGTCCGCGCTGCGTGTAACTACTTCGACGATCCGGCACCGGCAATCGGCGTACGTAGTCGACTAGTGCTTCAAGTTCCTGTGCGGACACCTCCGGTTGACACGGTTGTGCGCAACCCGGCGAGTGAATTCCCATATCGTTGATCAACGCCGCGACGATTTGCTCTTGCAAGTCAGATTTTGTTGCCTTCCAACCAAACAAACCGATGGCTCCATCATCAAGCTTGCTCAGACGTCCACTGATACCGTCCCTGTTGCGATCTTCAGGATCATTGAAGTGGCGAATGAACGCTGGATCGATATTTTCCAATAGCCCCCAGCCAAATAGCAGCGGTGCGACGCGCAAAGTGGATGGCACGTATGTGTCTTGCCCTACCTGAACGATGGGCGATGGCCTTGTTAGTGTGTGGGTGTCGGCAAAACGATCACGACGAGTAGACTCGACGATCTCGAAAGAGGCTTCGGGTCTCGAGGGACCTATCGAACGCGTGCGTAGTTGATCGCCATGCAACTCACGATCGGCAGTGACAATGGGCTTCAGAATCCAACGATTAAAGTCAGGCGCCGGGTCACGACTAGCCATTTGCAGCTCTGCGTGACATCCCGTGCAGCTCGCAGCGTCAAAATTGGGGCCCAAGGCCTGCTGATGTCGCGGGTTGTGGGACCAGTCTCGGTACAGCAGCCCACGTCCTTGTGGGTCGCTGCGCGAGTTGGACTCCCGAACCAGGGTCTTGCCGGGGTCCACATCAACATCGACCGTCAGGTATTGGCCGCCGGGACGAAGGCGGTCGGTTTCGGTCTTTGTCAATCCTGCGACGTCTGCTTGCCGAGCGTGGGCAAACAAGAAGACGACGCTTGCCAATGCGCCGCAAGCCATTGCGGCGGGTCTCATCATTGCTAGGTGATGTTTAGCGTTCCCTGCATGATCGACCAATGTCCTGGGAACGAGCAGAAGAACTTATAACTGCCACCGGCTTCCAAGTCAGCCGGCGAGAAACTGGTGGTTGAGGTCTCACCGCCACCCACAATGTTGGTGGCAGCAATCACACGCGCGTCATCAGCCGGCACGTAGCTGGCCTCCAAACCGGCGCCCATGCCCGCTTGCGCGACAGCCTCGAAGTCCGCTGTTTTGGTCAACACCCAGTTGTGCCCCATCGCAGCGGCCGGGAGTGTGCCAGTGTGTTTGAGGGTGACTGTCACCGTCTCACAGGACGATTCCACAGTCATTTCAGCGGTACTGAATTGCAGCATATCGCCGACTTCAATCTCGAATTCACATGCAGCCTCCGCCTGACTAGCCAGCAATAAGCCGAGTAAAGCAACGGTTATACGAATCATGTTTTGTATCTCTCTAAACTATTTGTTGTAAATAGTAATGATAATGATTCGTATTTGCAAATCAAGATTCATCGTCAGTATTTCTCGGCTTTACGGAATGCATTACTGCCAAGAACATTGGCTAATGTGACGGTTCGAGTGATACTTTTCTTGAGGCCATTGCGAGTACCGCAACGGCGATCGCGCCCGCCAACATCGTGCCGTTAACGATGAGCGTCAACTGAGAAAGATCGAACAACACGCTGTGGGCGATAGCCAGCACGCCAAGCGCTATCGCAGTCACCCATTGCAAACTGCGACGTGCCGTTTCGGGGTGACGTGTCCACAACGCCATCGCAATGCCGACGCCATAGATGCCCCAAAATGGAATCACCGCGACGCCGACGCCGAGCATCGTCAACACCGCAGCAATGGCAAGCGCTGGCGGGCATGCCCACACAATACCTACCCACAGATCGTCTAAAGCATTGCGGTGCCGACGTTTGGCCAACCAGATATTCACGCCGGTCGCCGAGACAATCGTCAGCGCGAGACCGAGAAGCCCATACAACAACTTAACGGGAAAACCACCGAAGCGACCGAAGTGGACGCGATACATCGAATAGATGATTTGTTTACCAGCGTCACCATCCGAAAACCCTTGCTTGCTCAGATAGTTCCCATCCGCATCGAACAGATAATTCTCAGAGTAGATCAGTCGTTCTTCGACCGTCGCGAGGACCTCGATAAACCGTTGCGGTGTGCCCGCGTCGTGCACGATGACCATGACGGGCTTCTGTTCCGGTGCCAGCTCTGTCATCTGAGTCAGCGCTCGGTCAATTCTAAGCGCACCCGGCGCCTGTTCTAGCACTGGCTCCGCGCCAAATACGCTATCGATGGCAGCGGTGGGGTCGTTCGCGCCATAGGTGCGATCGTAGACAGCGATGAGTAACAGCGCAAAACCAAAATAGGCGCCGGTAATCGCGATCATCAGATGAAACGGCGCGGCCCAAACGCTCAGTCGATTGTGAATGTCTGTCTGGGCTAACTGTCGGTTGCCGCCTAATCGAAGTTTGAAGGCATCGCGAAGTATTTTCGGATGCGACATGAAACCGGAGATAATGAGACCGACCAACAGCGCACCACATGCACTGACCAACATAATCCCGAACGTGTGCGGTAGATGCAGGTAGTAATGCAAATCCGTCAGCATCTGAGTCCAGGCGTTTTGCTCTTGAGCGCCGAGCGATCCATCCGCGTTGAGATACCAGCTGTCGTTTTCGGATGCTAGGCGTGTCCGCGGCATCGCGTCGGTTGGGAGAACAGCATACAAGTGCGGTGTTCGCAGCGCTGGATCACTGAATAATGTGTTGAACGAGGCGCTGATCTCTTTCACCGACACGGTCGACATCTCACTGACGTTGGGTTGCTCCCATCGAGTCAGCTCCTCCTGGAAAACGAGTAACGTCCCGGACAGACAAATCAGATACATCGCGGCGCTGATCAACAAACCGAGCCAACGATGCGCCTCGAGTGAGCGCTTGAATACCTCTGCCATTCTTGTGCCCTCAGCCTAGCGCCATCAACGCGACGCCAACGGCACACAGACCAGCCAATGCAAGCATGGATCGACCAATCCGACGTGTTAACAACACGGTGTAAGCCAAACAACCCCAAACAACGGGCAATCCGATCATCAGCGCGGCCATGTGTGTCACTGCAGTAGCGGGCAGCCAACGAACCGCACCCAACAATACAATCATGCTGACAGCAAAGCATAGGCCGACGACAATGACGAACCACATCAGTTGCTGAACACTCTTGCCCGGCGTTGGCCATATGACAGATACGCGTGCAGGAGATCGAGTGTGTGGCTGGCGATAGCGTGTGTTGGTTAGTACCGCCAACCATGCCAGCACACTCACCACCGAAAGCGCGAACACCGCACCGTACTCGACGCCCGCTTGCTGAATCCAGAAAAATCCTGCGGCAACCACCAGGCACCAACCGACCGCCAAGCCAAGCGCCTTGCCGCTCGACTGCCGCCCCCATAGCAATCGGATGAGCGCAACGCCAGCGGCGGTCACCAGAACCGCCGCCGTGCCAAAGATCATTCGGCTGACACCGGATACATCAGAATCTTCGCGTGACGCGACCCAGCACCGTTCGCTGCTCACCCGGG
>JBCAZB010000019.1:0-15536 GCA_038533315.1 Pseudomonadota bacterium
TGCCGCTATCGCCTTCTTGCACTTCGGCATCGCTTACTCGGAGCCGCGGTAGCGGATCGGTGGGTTCGCTATCGTTGTCAGCGATGGTGCCGAGCACTGTTCCCGCTGGTACAGCAACAGTGGTGCTGAGATTGGATACGGTGAGAGAGAACGATTCGTCCTGCTCCTCATCGGTGTCGTTGAGTACTGTTACAGCCAGCAGTGCTGATTGATCGCCAGCGGGAATACTGACGGTCGTAGTGATATCCGTATAGTCAACACCAGCCGTTGCCGATACGGCGGCTGTTGCGACGTCGAACGATAGCTCCTCCGTCAATGGTTCGGTTAGCAGAAACAGAAACTGCATGAGGGTTGTGCCCGTGTCGCCTTCGGTGACGCCGGCGGGTTGCAACACGAGGGTCGGCTCCAGATTTTCGCCGTCGTCATCAATGATGGTGGCAAGCGCGAGGTTCTGGTCTAGCATCGCGGCGCCATCCACTTCAGTGAGCGTGACCAACAGTGCTTCTACCGGTTCGGGTATGGTGTCGCCCAGCACCTCAAGAGTAATAGTTGCGCTCGTATCTCCGGCAGGAATGACAATGCTCGCATTGGCCGCGACGTAGTCCTCCCCTGCTGACGCAGTGACGTCTTCAGTAGCGTACGAAACGATCACATCCTCGGGTGACGCTGCATCCAGCGAGATGGGCATCGCCAGGGTGCGACTGTTCGTATCGCTCTCAGTGATGCCGCCGGGCGCAATTGACACTTTTGCAAAGTCATCATTGATAATGAGACCGGTAGCTTCGTCGACCTCGATACGAGCGTTCGGTGATGCATTGAGCAGGTTGACGACAAATTGCTCATCGGCCTCAATGTCGGTGTCGCCGATGATGGTGATGTCGAAACTTCCGCTGACATCACCCGCAGCCAATTCCAGCGTACCCGTCTCGGCAGTGTAGTCACTACCGGTTAGCGCAGCCGCATCGGAGGCGGCAAAATCGACGGTAACCGCGTCGATGCCGGGTCGGTCCAGAGAGACAACAAAGCTAAGCGCCGTGACACCTGAGTCGCCTTCGGTTTGCGAGGCAGAAGCGATACTCAGAAGCGAAAAGTCGTCGTTAACGATTGTTCCCTCGCCGACAGCGTCAGCTAGCGTTGCGTTCTGCGGGTTGCTGAGTTCGACGCTCATGCGCTCATCTCGCTCGATGGTCGTGTCACCTGACACAGGAATGTCGATGCTTGCGGCAGTCGCACCCGCGGCAATACGCACGGTGCCGGAAGTTGGCGTGTAATCCGAGTCGTCGGCGTCAATATCCTGAGTAGTGAAGTCCACGGTGACTTCACTGGTGGTTGCGGCGCTCAGCGTGACCGAAAACGCCAGACTCGTGATACCACTGTTACCTTCGGTGAGCGTCGTATCGGAGATTGATAGTGCTGGTGTTGCGCTTCCCCCGCCCCCGCCACCGTTGTCATCGGGTACGTCGTCCCCGCCGCTACCACCACCACAAGCGGTGAGCAGGCAGGTCGTGATCAGAATCGCTAGCGTTGAAAAGATCGTCTTCATAAAGGTTGCTCTCGAGAAGTGTCTATCTCTGTCAACCGGATTCAGCGGTAAACTGGCTCATCGTCGTAAGAAGAATTTGTCGCGAGCGCTGCGTCAAACTGTGTTTTAGCGCTAGACTCGAAGTTCAAGGTTCATTGAGGGAGTAAGGGGATGAGGGGACTACGGCATTGGCCATTGATGGTGATTGGCCTGTGGGTCTGCGGTTGTGCGCAGACGGAATCCACCAGCGATATGGCTGAAGAAGATAAGCCAGCAGCGCCGGCGATCAGCTTGGGTGATGGCGAGAGTAACTGGATCAAGATTGCCGGTTTACGTCGCGACGGCGCCGAGTTAATTGTGCCTGAGGTGTTAATCGATGCTGATGGCTGGCTCGTGATCCATCGTTTCAAAGATGGCAAGCCGTACGGCAAGGACTACCTGGCGGCGACGTTCGTCAATCGCGGTACTAATCTCGATGTACCAATCACTTTGCCCGAGGCGCCGGCCCCTGGCACGCTGATGCTGATCATGCTGCACTCCGATGTGAACGCGAATGGCCAGTTCGACTTTGTGTTCGTCGACGAGCAAAACGTGCTGGACAAGGCTGTGTTCGAAGGCAGCACGATGGTCGCGAAAATTTTCCAAGCGCCGTGAGTGCCGACTATCCCGCCAAATCCCATAAGGCGGCGACCAATCTATTTTTCAGCTCGTGCTCGCGAGTGAACAAACCAACCTCCAACGGCTTTGGGGGTTGAGGTACCGGCAGCCGCAACACTTTGTCGGCCAGCGGGCTGTTATCCAATACGATACGCGGCACCAGGCCCACGCTGTCGCCGAGGCTGACCATTGTCACGATGGCTTCGTTGCCAGCGACTTGGTGGGCGATTTGCGGCAAAACTTTACGCTTGCGGAACCAACTCAACGCGTGATCGCGCGCAACGCCGCGTTCCGGCAGGATCAGTGGTTGCGTTAGCCAGTCGATACGCGCCGCGGGCTGCGCTTTTTTGTTCTGCGCGAGCGTACTGTGTCTCGCGGCAATAAATGTGAGTTCCGTGGTCGCGATGCTCTTGAATTGCAAAGCCTTGGGCAGTCTCGCAGGTTTCGCGCCGAGGCTTACGTGCGCGCCGCCGGATTGAACGCGTGTGATGGCGGCCTCCGGATCACCAGTCTGCAAATTGATCTCGATGCCGGGATGCAGATCCCGCAACTTGGCCAGCAGCTCAAACAGGAAACTGTGACTGGCTGTGACCGAGCCATACAGTGTGAGCTGGCCACTCAACTGACTGGCGTCTTGAAGTAACGCCTGTTGCAGTTGTTCCCAGCGTGCGATGGCGTCTCGTGCATAGTCGTGGAACCGAATCCCCGCAGCGGTGAGCGCCACTGTGCGCTTGTCGCGGATAAACAGGGCGCAGCCAACGCTTTCTTCCAGCCGTAGGATCGCCCGACTCAGCGTCGACGCACTGATGTGGCTGGCTGCAGCGGCGCGCCCGAAATGTAGCGTCTCGGCCAGAGCCAGGAATTGCTGTAGGGGTCGCACGTCCATACTGCTTATTATTGCGTATTTCGCAATACAAAAACCAATTTATTTCAATTTACGCACTGACGGCCTTGTCTTACTATACACGCCATCTCATAGCTAGCATCGCAAGGAGAAACGGCGTGCAAATCTATTACGACAAGGACTGCGATCTGTCGCTGATCCAAAAGAAGAAAGTCACCATTGTTGGCTACGGCTCGCAAGGCCATGCGCACGCGCTGAATTTGAAAGACAGCGGTGTCGATGTCACCGTCGGTTTGCGGGCCGGTTCAAGCTCTGTCGCCAAGGCGGAGAACGCCGGGCTAAAAGTTGCTGAGGTACCGGAGGCGGTCGCGAGTGCCGATCTCGTCATGATGCTGACGCCCGACGAATTTCAGGCCACCCTGTATCGCGACAGCATCGAGCCGAATTTGAAACAGGGCGCGACGCTCGCGTTTGCGCACGGCTTCGCGATTCACTACAACCAGATCGTGCCGCGCAGCGATCTCGACGTCGTCATGATCGCCCCGAAAGCGCCCGGTCACACCGTGCGCAGCGAGTTCGTGAAAGGCGCCGGGATTCCGGATCTGGTGGCGATCGCACAGGACGCGACCGGCAACGCCAAAGCGTTGGCGCTGTCCTACGCCAGCGGTATCGGCGGTGGCCGAACGGCGATTATCGAGACGACCTTCAAGGACGAAACCGAGACTGATCTGTTTGGGGAACAAGCGGTGCTCTGCGGTGGCTGTGTCGAGTTGGTGAAAGCAGGATTCGATACGCTGGTCGAGGCCGGTTATGCACCAGAGCTCGCCTACTTCGAGTGTCTCCACGAGCTCAAACTGATTGTCGACCTGATGTTCGAAGGTGGTATCGCCAACATGAATTACTCGATCTCGAACAACGCCGAGTACGGTGAGTATGTCACCGGGCGTCGCGTGATTAACGATGAATCGCGTGCTGCCATGCGACAGGCACTGAAGGACATTCAGACCGGCGAATATGCGAAGCAGTTTATCGCCGAGGGCGCGATGAACTATCCGTCGATGACTGCCAATCGCCGACTGAATGCCGCTCATCTGATCGAGACGACGGGCGGCCGACTGCGTGACATGATGCCGTGGATTACGGCGAACAAGTTGGTCGACAAAGACGTCAACTAGTCATTGCTCCGCTGTTCTAGCGACGGCCGCCTGGTGCGGCCGTTTTTTTTGGCGCCGGGTTCTGCAACAACGATGACGTATTCCCGGTAGACTTTGGAGATCGGACAGGACAACGGGCGGGTGGATGGAAGCGCTACTGATTATTTTCGGTGAAATGTTGTTCGCCTTGGTGGCCCCGCTGTTCATTATCGTGTTCGACGTGCTCGCTGCCATCGCCGCAACGCTGTTTGGCTGGTTATCGCCCGCAACCAGTTCGATCAGTGTCAGTCGCCGTACTGCACGACGTATTGGTGTCGTCCTGGGTGGAATCGCCGCCGTATTGGTTGCGACGGTGCTCATCATCAACACGTTCTTCTTCGATCAGGCGGCGCGCTTCGCACTCAATCGTATCGAGGCACGCACCGCAATTCAGATCGATTGCGAGTCGATTGATGGCTCGTTGATCTCCGGTGCACTATCCGCATCGGGCTGCGACATTCGTCGCAGCGTACACCCGCGTACAACGTTTGCTTTTGAATTGAACCAAATGGCGATCAATGTCGATATGACCTCATTGATCGGCAATGTGCGAGTTAATACGGCCAAGGTGAGTGGTGTTTCGGGTTGGCTGCAGCGCCTGCCGCCGGAAGCCTCTGACGATGCGCCGCAGAAAGCCTTCCGGCCGCGGCGCTTCTTCGTCATCGACCAGCTGGACGTCGACTCGGTCGATGTGACCACCATTGGTGTCAACAAGGACGGTCGACCGTTCGATCTGGATGTGAAACTCGACCAGTGGCAAAGCGCACCGTTTCGCTCGGACGTTGCTTGGTTCGATATGCTGTTCCGTTCTCGTCTGGTTGGCACGTTGGCCGGTGCGCCGTTGAGCATCGAGACTCAGGAGCAAGCGGGTGGGCGCGTGACGCGCTGGCGCGTCGAAGCACTACCCATCGCAGAGTTGGGTGCGGTCACCGGCGGTGCGTTGTCCTGGTTTAGCGCGGGCACGGTCGACGTCGAAGTCTACGACGAGTGGTCGCTCGCGGATGGCACGGATATCGAAATGGATTGGCGGTTGGAGCTCAGCGAAGTAGAGATCGATGCGCCAACCGGCACGAGCTTGTTGCGCCGCGCTGCGACGAAGCCGTTGCGCGCCTTCATTAGCCGCTTCAGCGACAAGGTGCCGTTCACGTTCAAGATGGTATTGAATGAAGACCAGTTCGAGTTTCAGTCATCTCTCGCAGGTGCGGGCTTTTGGGACAGCGTCGGAGGCTATGTTGACCGGCTGCTCGCCAAAGCCGGCGTCGAAATAGAAAGTGACAAACCCACTGGTACTATCCTGCGCGATTCCGCGATCGGCGTTCTCGACAGGGTGCGCAAGCGCCGCAGCTCCGATGAGAATTCGACGGATGATTAACCGCTCGACATGGAACCGTCCGACACTCGGGCATTGGCTTTATGTGCTAACCGCCATCGCACTTGCCGCATGCCAAACACTGCCGCCGATCGAGTCCAACAGCGACACGCGGCGCCTGACGCTGTTGTTCACGAATGATGTCGAGAGTGCCTACGATCCCATTCCCGCATTCTGGATGGATGACATCGAGACGATTGGTGGTATTGCGCAACTCGCGTCATTGATCGATCAGCTCCGTGACACCGAGCCTGCGGTGTTCTTGTTTGACGCGGGAGATATCTTCACCGGTGCGTTGGCGAAACTAACAGAGGGCGAACTGGCATTTGAGCTCATGGCAACGATGGGCTACGACGCGATGGCGATCGGCAATCATGAGTTTGAGTATGGCGTCGAGGTTCTCTCCTGGCAGAAGAATCGTGCGTCGTTTCCTGTGCTCGGTGCCAATATGTTCTACACCACTACCGATCACCCATTTGCACAGGCGCATACGATCATCGAGCGGGATGGTTTTCGGATCGGCGTGATCGGCATCATGGGTCAGGATGCACGTTCTGCGATTATCCCTTCCTATATCGCGCCCCTCGATATTACAGATCCGGTCGCCGCCGTGCAGCGTTCAGTCGACGAGATCCGAGATGATGTCGATCTGATCGTGTTGTTAACCCATCAGGGCAAAACGGCGCCGATGCAGACCGACGCCGGTAGTGATCCACGTTTGCAGCGCGATATCGACGCCGATATCCGACTGGCCGGCGCGGTAACTGGTGTTGATGTGCTATTTGGTGGGCATGCTGATGCCGGAACTCCCGAGCCTGTCATTCATCCACAAACGGGTACCTTCATCATGCAGACCTATGGTCATGGCATGCACCTCGGTTTTCTGCAGCTCGAACTCGACCGTGATGGGCGTATGGTCTCACATAGTGGAAAACTGATTCCGGTTGATACGAAGCGTCTGACACCGCACCCGCAAGTTGCGGCTAAACTTGCGGAGTATCGCAATCGACACCCTGAACTGCGTGAAGTTGTTGCGACTGTCAATCGGCCGATGCTGCGACGCTACAATGAGGAGTCGACGATCGGACACTTCTTTGCCGATGTCTTTCGCTCAGTCAGCGGGGCGGATATCGGTGTTGTGCATTCCGGCAGTTTGCGCAAGGACTTGCCGGCAGGTGAGCTGCTGCGTGTCGACGTTCTGGATGCGTATCCGTTTGTCGACGATGTTGACGTCAAACGCCTGACCGGCTCGCAAATTGTCGAGCTGCTGGAGCAGTCGTTCTCGCTGGAGCGAGGTTTGCTACAAGTCTCTGGTTTGCGTATCCGCTACGATCTAGCACAACCTGTCGGCGAGCGAGTGCTCAGTGTTGCTTCCGAAGGTCGACCATTAGATCTGGAACGGCAATATACAGTGGCAGCGCCCAGCTTTCTCGCCGAAGGTGGGGATTTGTACACGACCTTCAGCGATGTGCCGTTGCTGAGTACGCACGGCAAGGTTTCCGACGTGATTCTCGATTATTGTCGATCGCAGTCTGTGATCGCGGTACCTGATGTGGGTCGACAATTGCCTGCACATCTTGTCCCCTGATTTGGTGACACACGGCTGACAGACTATGGCCTCGTCGGCAGACGTCACCAATTTACGTCTCACTGTCGCCAATCCGCGTTCGTATGCTCGCCTCACCTTTCCACACAACGGTGAGCACAATGAAAACACTAATCAAGATTGCCGCGATCAGCCTTGCCTGGTTCTCGTTTGGCGATAGTCAGGCTCAAACGATCCGCGACAGCACTAGCTGCCAGGCATTCGGTGGCCAATGGAGTACCCAGGTAGGTCAACCGGCGCGCTATGGTGTCTGTCACATCAGTAGCCGCGTGACGGTAGCTGCCGGTCAAACGCTGGCTCTCGCACAGGGCGTTGACTTACAGGTGAACTTTGGCGGCCGCCTGGTCAACCAGGGTCGGATCGATCTTCCCAACACGACGTCCATTATTGTCTTCCAGGGTATCCTGCATAACGAGGGCAGGCTGACGCTCGATAATCGCGCCTCGATTCTCTACAACCGTGGTTGGGTCCACAACTGGGGTGAGATCCTCAACGAAGGCGACATCATGGTCAGCAACACGTTTGTCGATTCGAATGGCATACACGAGTGTTTCCAGAACTACGGCACGTTGCATTTGTTTGACGGTGGCAACCTGCATAGCAGAGGCTGTGTCGATACCCTCGGAAGTGGCGCGCTGATCCTCGATCGTCAGTCGCATTTCAGAAATCGCCCCGGCGCGATGTTTCGCGGCGGGCAACGCGACGTGATCCATGGTCACTTCGAGAATTTGTACATTGCGTACGCTGAGCTTCGCAACGTGCGAGTCAGCGGGATCGGCAGGATCAGCAATGATGGCCGGATTCGCGTTGCGCTCGGTGACTTTGTGATTGAACCGGAAGGGACGGTAGTCAACAGTGAAAACGGTACGATTGAGTTTGACGGTAGCACGCTGCGAGTCGATGGCTTGCTGCACATGACCGGCGGCTTTTTGGACGATCGCTCCCTGCGCAATGTCAATGTCGGGCGTAACGGTATGATCATGTTGGAGAACGCCGCGCGAGCCTGGAATTTTGGTAATTCCATAGTCGTCGACAATCAGGGTGGTATCAGTGTTGGCTGCAAGGCGCACTGGCGGCCGACGCAACGGCATAACGGTTATCCCGTTCAACTATCGATCTGCCCGCGCTTCCCGATCAACCCATTCCCAAGACCGCTGCCCTGGCTGAACTAAACTGCGGCGCGTTTCTAAAGCGACCAGCGCACGGCGTCTGCCGCGCGCTGGTCGTTTGGGCATTGTGAGACGCCTTGTTACCATCACAGTCTCTTGTGATTAGGAACTGAGAATCGCTTGGCAGCAACAAAAGCAGCACGACTAAGCCCGGACGACTGGAGCAAGTATTGGCGCCAGCCTGCCATCACGACGTTTTCGCAACAGTTCCCCGGCAACTACGATCGCGAAATCGAGACGTTCTGGTCACAACAGTTCGCGGATCTACCGGATGGCAGCACAGTGATCGATCTCGCCACCGGGAATGGCGCAGTAGCGCTGCTCGCAGTCCGCGAGGCAACGAAGCGCATGTACACCTGGACAGTGCGCGGCATCGATTATGCCGACATCAGACCGTTAACAGATCTATCCGACGTTCCGGACGTGCAGCGCGATCTCGGGGCCATTGAATTCATCGGTAAGACCAACATCGAAGCGACTGGCCTGGCGGATGCCGATGCGGACGTGATTGTGAGTCAATACGGATTCGAGTATGCCGACGTTGAACGAGCAGCTGTGGAGGCTTATCGATTGCTGAAGCCAGGCGGTCGTATCGCGCTGATCATTCACCATGCGCAATCCGGCGTATTGCTCGAATCCGCTGAAGGGCTGTCGCAGATGCAGTTCATGATGCACAAGGAGCAGCTCGATCAACGGGTCGAAGCCGTCATTCGTGCTGCGGATCAGGCCAAGGACGCCAGTGATAAGCGGCTCGTTGTCGCGCGCAAAAAACTCAATTCAACGTTACGACGGCTGCAGGCGAGGGCGGCCAAAGCTAGTGAGCCGCGTGGTTTTATCAACAGTGTGGCGCCAAACTTTGTCTACGCTATTGAAGGACTGGCCGCCAGCAATGCACAGACGCGACTACAGCATGTTGCGCGAATGCGCGACGAAGTTCGCGCCTACCAGGAGCGCATGGCGGACCTCCGTTCGGCGGCACTCGACAAAGCCAGTTTCGCAGGGCTATGTCAGGCGCTTCAGCGGGCGGGATTCGAGCAACTCGACCAAAGTCAGTTGCATTACGGTGCCAAGCAAATCCTGATGGGCTGGACCGTGACGGCGACGCGGCCATAGTTTTCGTGGCGGCGGGCATGAGATAGCTCGCAAGGATGTGTCAGTATTAACCATTGGAAACATAGCTGAGGCGGATTGGCTTCAAAGGGGTAGTGGCATGAATATCTACAAAAAATTGGTCATGGCAGGCGCGTTGGTCTCTGCAGCGTCATTTGTGTATGCCGCCGATGAACCAGAGATTCCAAAGTGCGATAAAACGTACGGCAGTCTCGCGATCCGTGAGCCAGAAAATGACTGGTGGCGTCGCTATGATCTCGAAAACCCAGAGGCGCTGATCAAGTACTACGTGAATGAGTCCGGTTGTTTCACGATGGTCGATCGTGGCGAAGGTCTCGAGATGGGCATGAGCGAGCGTGATCTTGCCGCGTCTGGCGAGCTGCAGGTGCAATCCAACATGGGCGGCGGACAATTGTTGGCAGCCGACTATTTCTTGGTGCCGGATTTGATCACCGATGATGAAGACAGTGGTGGTAGCGGTCTGGCGGGTGCCATCGGCGGTCGTGTCGGCGGCCGCGTTGGCGGGCTGTTGGGTGGATTGAAATCCAAGAAGCTCGAAGCGGATACCATCCTGACGCTCGTCAATTCCCGTACCGGCGTTCAGGAACTCACCGCACGCGGCGAAGCGAGCAAACGCGATATCTCATTGGGATTGGGCGGTCTGCTTGGCGTTGCAGGTGGCTACACGAGTTATCAGGATACCGAGATCGGTCGCGTTGTGGCGGTGGCCTATGCGACGGCTTACACCGAGCTTGTCGAGAAAGTGAAGGCGAGTGGTGGTTCGAGCAGCGCAGCGCCGGTGCAGTCTTACGTGATGGCGCTGGATACGGACATGTATCAACAGCCGGCGCGTGGCGATACGGTGCGCAGCCTGCGTTCGGGGATGCGTGTATTCCCTACCGGCGAACGCGACGGTGCATTTTTGCAGGTCAAGGATAAGTTCGGTACGGAAGGCTGGGTTTCTGTCGAGGATTTGCAGTAACAGATCGATCGTTCTGACAACACGCGTCAGTCGTCTGGCTGGCGCGTGTTGTCCAATCGCATCTCGATGACATTCGGTCTGAAGCCGAACTTTTCATAGGCGGCAATAGCACCCGTATTGGCGGCGTAGACATCGAGATAGCAGTACGGAATGCCCCGTGCTGATGCCCACTCAATGAGCCTGGTCAGGATCCGCTGGTTCAATCCTTGCCGGCGTGCCTCTGGTGCCACAAACATGAATCCCAGATACGCATGGCGGTCGTGCGTCAGGCTGGGCTCCGATGCCACGATTTTGACATAGCCGCTCGCTACTACAGTGCCGTCCAGCTCTGCGACAATGACACAGGCATCCGCTGACTCGATCAACGCGGCAAGGTCGTAGTAGGTGACGTTGGCATCGCGAATCATCGGGTTGAATGGGCGCTCGGCTTGTACCACGCCTTGCTCGAATTCCTTGAGCACGGCCAGGTCCGCAAGCGTCGCTTCACGATAAACGAAATCTGTCATGATGCATCGACTCGGCTGGAGATGGTCTCGCCGGGCTGTTCGAGCAGGACTAAATCGGAGGCTTCATAAACGACGAGCCCCTGTTGCGCCGGCCTGCGCTTTTTTAGGTCCCAGCAATGTTGTGCTTGCTGTTGTGACAGCGCGGGATTGGCGTCTCGAAGGTCGCGCAGATATTGCAGGTAGTTGTTGCAGACATCGATATCGCGTCGTGCCCCGGGCTGTTGTCTCGCGCGATCAATGTGGTACCAGGCGTCAATAGCATCCGCTAGAGTCAGCCCTGTGTGCTCCTTTACCCAGCGCATGAACTCGCTGTGACAGACGAAGCGATGGCCAATGGCTGTTTTGAAAAATCCTCGCACGTTAGGGCCGAACGAGATGTTGTCAGTGATGGGCGTTGTCGGCGTCAGCGTTTCCTTGGCCCAATTGAAGCGACTGGTCGGTCGTTCTTTCGGGCGCGTTGTCGGCTGACGACCACCGAGTCTGGCCGCCACACGTTCTCGCAGCATCGCTTTGCTACCGTCCGCAGGTAGGTTCAATCGCTCGCAGAAAGTTCTTAGTAATTCAACAGACCAATACCAGCGCTGGAATTCAACCTCCGTTTCAACGGAGTTGGCGTCCGGCCGCCAGTCATCGTCCATCGTCGCCACTGCCATTCACCGATTCGCTGAACTACGCATCGCGGGCAGCCAGACGCTGCGTGCGTCGTTGCTCCGCCTGCTCGAAACGCTTCCGGTCTACATCCGTTGTCGGCTTCAGGGCAGGCACTGCCGTTGGCTTGCCGTCTTCGCCGAGGGCAACAAACGTGAGGTAGGCGGAAACCACGTGGCGATCTCGACCAGTACGGCTATTCTCGGCTGTGACGCGGACGCCGATCTCCATCGATGAGCGCCAGGAACGATTGACCGCCGCCTTGATGATGAGCGTATCGCCAGAGCGGGCTGCTGCAAGAAACTGGAAACTATCGACGGCGGCCGTTACGCAGGCGTGTCCGCTGTGCCGCTCCGCGACGATCAGTGCGGTGCGATCACACAGACTCATGACCAAACCGCCAAAGACGGTGTATTTCGAGTTCAGATCGTTTGGGAACACCTTGTAGACGTTCTGCTCGACAGCCGACTCGGCGACGGTTTTTTCGATCAAGTTTCACCTGTTGCAATTCACGTGCGTGACGCCCCCGATGCTGCATTAAACGCGGTCGAATCGCCAGTCCCATTGGTCACCCGCGCTCACTCCGCGCTAAGCTCCTAGTTTAATGATGCATGGATGGGAATGAGAGAGATGCGAGAGGCTTTTATCTGTGATTACTTGCGAACACCGATCGGACGATTTGGTGGTGCACTGGCTGCTGTTCGTCCCGATGACCTGCTTGCCCATGCGCTGCGTTCCCTGCTCGCGCGACACCCTGATCTCGATACCACGCAAATCGGTGATGTCATTGTCGGCTGCGCCAATCAGGCTGGCGAAGATAACCGTAATATTGCGCGCATGGCGCTATTGCTCGCAGGGTTGCCCGTCAGTGTACCCGGTGTGACGGTTAACCGGCTCTGTGGGTCTGGCATGCAGGCTGTCATTTATTCGGCTCAGGCGGTCTCTGCAGGGAACATGGATATGGCGCTGGCGGGCGGTGTTGAGAGCATGTCGCGCGCGCCATTTGTGACAGCGAAATCGCCACAGGCTTGGTCGAGACAAGTCGAAACCTACGACACGACGATCGGCTGGCGCTTTGTTAATCCATTACTGAAGGCGCAATACGGTGTCGACGCGATGCCCGAAACCGCAGAGAACGTGGCCACTGACTACGGTATCAGCCGTGCTGATCAGGACGCCTTTGCGCTCAATTCGCAGCAAAAAGCGGCGCGTGCTATCGCGAGTGGACGTCTCGCGCGTGAAATATCACCGGTAAACGTACCCCAGCGTAAGTCAGCAGATATTGTTGTGACCGATGACGAACACCCACGACCCGATACAAGCCTCGAGGCATTGTCACGGCTAGCGACCCCGTTCAGAGATCCGGGTACGGTGACGGCTGGCAATGCGTCAGGTGTGAACGACGGTGCGGCGGCTTTGTTGATTGCTTCGGAAGACGCGGTCAAGGCATTCGGTCTGACGCCGCTGGCGCGCGTCGTGGCCAGTCAGACAGTCGGCGTGGAGCCACGCATCATGGGTATCGGGCCGTTGCCTGCGAGCAAGGCATTACTGGGACGTAGCAGACTATCGGTGGATGATCTCGCCGTGCTGGAAGTTAATGAGGCATTTGCTGCGCAAAGTCTGGCCGTCACGCGCGGTTTGCAGCTGGACGATGCCGACGAACGGGTCAATCCGCATGGCGGTGCCATTGCGCTTGGACACCCTCTGGGAATGTCCGGTGCGCGCATCACTGGCACTGTGGCGCTCGATCTATCGGAGGGTGTGGGGCAGTACGGTCTCGCGAGCATGTGTATCGGCGTCGGGCAGGGCATTGCGCTGCTGCTCGAGCGGGCATAATACAGCGGCTCGCGAGGTAACTCCGGGCAGCCAGTTATGCTAGGCTTCGGCTCGTTTGGAGCGGAGTCAACTCCGTTGTTCTGGCCGTCTCACGGGAGCAGGTGCTGGTGAGCAATTTCGTTGCAGGTGTGTTTGGGTCCTCGCCCGTTGGTCGACTCGAAGAGCACGCCAATCTGGTGCACAAATGTGCGCGTATGCTGACTGATTTTTTTGCGGCCGTCGCGGAACAGGACTGGGATGCTGCACAAAAAGCCCGCGACGAGATATCGACCCTCGAGAACGATGCGGATGAGGTCAAGAAGCAGATCCGCAAGCACCTACCGCGTAGCCTGTTCATGCCGGTGCCACGGCAGGATCTGCTGGAGCTATTGCTGGTTCAGGACAAGATCGCGAATCGGTCGAAAGATGTCTCGGGTATTGTTATCGGGCGCCGGCTGGCGATACCACCTCCACTTGTTAAGAGTTTTCTGACGTTTGTAGGTCGTTGCGTAGACGCGACCAAACAAGCACGCAAGAGCGTACGAGAGCTTGATGAGCTGTACACGTCTGGTTTCCGAGGCGCGGAGGCGGATCTCGTTATCGAGATGATTGAAAAGCTCGACAGCATCGAGACTGAGACGGACGACCTAGAGGCGCAGCTCCGGGGCGAGCTCTATACGCTGGAAGCTGACCTGAATCCGGTCGATGTCATATTTCTTTATCAAACGATCGGTAAACTCGGGGAGGTTGCGGACATGGCTGAGCGCGTCGGACGCCGGCTCGAGCTGCTGCTGGCGCGTTAACTAAAAGAATAATCGACTACCGATGGACGCAGTACACATCTATATCGGCCTGGCGGCGATATTCGGCATATTCATGGCCTGGGGCATCGGGGCGAACGATGTCGCCAATGCCATGGCCACGTCGGTCGGGTCGAAGGCGCTCACCATCAAGCAGGCAATTCTCGTCGCCGCGATCTTTGAATTTCTTGGCGCTGTATTAGCGGGTGGCGAAGTCACCTCCACAATACGCAAGGGTATTGTCGATACGAGTCTGCTCAATGGCCAGCCCGAGTTGCTAATCTACGGCATGCTGGCGGCGCTGTTATCGGCGGGTACTTGGTTATTGATCGCTTCGGCCAGAGGCTGGCCAGTTTCGACGACGCATTCTATCGTCGGTGCCATTGTCGGATTCGCAGCCGTCGGTATCGGTATGGACGCGGTGCAATGGCCGAAGGTTGGCGGCATTGTCGCGAGCTGGGTCGTCTCGCCGTTGACCGCAGGGTTCATCGCTTTTCTCATCTACAACAGCGTGATCAGCTTGATTTTGAGCCGTGAGGATCCACTAGCGCGCGCCCGCCGCTACGTGCCGGTGTATATATTCCTCGCCGCGTTCACGATGACGCTGGTCACGATACTGAAGGGCCTGAAGCATGTTGGTCTGACACTATCGATCCAGCAGAGTTACCTGCTTGCCATCGGTATCGCGGTCGCGATCTCCATCGGTGGTGCACTCTATATTAGACGCATTCAGCCTGATCCCAAGGCCGACAAGAAACAGCACTTCCACACCGTTGAACGTGTGTTTGCGGTATTGATGGTCGTGACCGCCTGCGGTATGGCGTTCGCCCACGGCTCCAATGATGTTGCCAATGCGATCGGACCGCTCGCGGCAGTGATTGCTGTCGCGCAAAGCGGTGTTGTCGCCGCAAAATCTGCCACACCCATTTGGGTGTTGCTGCTCGGTGGGGTCGGTATCGTGATCGGTCTTGCGACCTATGGCGTGCGCGTCATTGCCACCGTCGGTGAGAAGATCACGCACCTGACGCCAAGCCGCGGCTTCGCCGCGGAGCTCGCCGCAGCGACGACCATCGTTATCGCGTCCGGTACGGGCATACCGATTTCAACGACGCACACGCTGGTCGGCGCTGTTCTGGGTGTTGGTCTGGCGCGTGGTATCGATGCGATCGACCTGGGCGTCGTCAAGCGCATCTTCGTCTCGTGGGTTGTCACGATCCCAGCTGGCGCAGTTCTCGCAATTCTTTTCTTTACGATTTTCCGTTACACACTGCCGTAGCTCGCTATAACGCGGAGCCCCGGCTCGCGGTGCCGCTAG
>JBCAZB010000020.1:0-15459 GCA_038533315.1 Pseudomonadota bacterium
CCGAATCATTTGCCAACTTCGTCGACCGACCTAGTGACGCGAACCCGCGTCAGGCAGGCACGGTTAGCGTTTCTCCCAGCGCCGCACAGATCTCGTAACGGTGACAGGTGACCAGATGATCGTTGATCACGCCAACCGCCTGCAGGAACGCGTACATCGTCGTCGAACCGACGAATTTGAAGCCGCGCTTGCGTAAGTCGGTGCTAAGCGAATCCGACAGATCCGAGGTGGCCGGGCACTCGGCCTGCAACTTCCACTGGTTCTGAATGGGTTTGCCATCAACGAAAGACCATAGAAATGCCGCAAAACTACCCGCCTGCTGCTGGATATCGATGAACAGCTGGGCGTTGTTGATGGCCGCGCGGATCTTCGCTTGATTGCGGACGATACCGGCGTCATTGCGCAAACGCTCGACATCAGCCTCACTAAAACCAGCCACAACATCGGCATCAAAATCGGCAAAAGCCGCTCGGTAGCCCGCGCGCTTGGCCAGGATCGTTGCCCACGACAGGCCCGCCTGCGCCGACTCTAGCACCAGGAACTCAAAGAGTGTCCGATCGTCCGTTACAGGGACGCCCCATTCCTCGTCGTGATAAGCCAGATAGTCATCGCCGTGACCCAGAGCCCAGGGGCAGCTGTTGGTTGGCGTGGATGGAACGTCAGTCATGTTCGTCACTCGCAGTGTATTCGGAGAGTGCTTACATTAACGCGCGTGGCTTGATCGCGACCACGGCAGTAAATCGCTGCTGCCGTGCATTTCGCGATCGGCGACAGTCAGATCGAAAACTCGACCGCTTCCATCGCAGCCTTTTTAATCGACTCTACGCTGGCTGCATCACGGCCGATAATGGCGATACTGCCACCATCACCCACCGGCAAAATGACGCCTTCCACACCGTCTTGCATGATGGACACCGGTCCGTCGACGCGTTCGCCGGGCATCAGCAGCACCGTGACCGGACCGTCCTCGCCCTGCATCACCAGATGCGGCACCAACTGACCATTGATGACACAGCTTTTGGCATAACTCACCAACGGCGCATCGCGATCGAGCTGAGTGCCACCGACGCCCGCCGCAAGTACTTTGTCGAGCTTGCTTTGGCTGACAGGCTCTGTGGCCGACACCATCATGCCCAATTCTGGGCCGATGTGCTCGACGATCTCGGCCGCGAGTTGCGCGCCGTAGTCGACCGTGTCCACTTGCGGCTGGCGTAGTACCAACACCGACACCAGTGCCAAACAAGCCGCAGCAGCCAGCCAAATGGGCGCACGCGAACGACGACGCGCATCGAGCGACACCACGTTTTCCGAGCTCGTGTTACCGACGTCATCGCTCGGCAACGGCGCGTTCTCTACGGATTCCGGCACAGGAATCGCCAGCGCTGCGCTCAGTCGCTTCTCGAGTTGCATGACCTTACGTTCAAGTGCACGGCATTCCGGCGATTCATCAGCCAATGCCCGTCGCTTCTCGCATTCCGACATGGGCTCGGCCAGCAGAGATTTTTCGAATTCCTCGTAATTCATCGCTTTCTTACACTCTATTTGCAATCGCTGCTTCTGCTGCGTTCCCCAACGATTTCCGGGACATCGGACCCATTATTCTTCGCCGAGATCGAAGTTTTCAATCAACTTTTTCCGGGCACGATGCAGCCGGGTCAACACGGCGCCATTGCTAAGACCCATAATCTCGGCAATCTCTTTCGTCGAATGCCCCAACAACACCTGCAATACCAACGGCTCCCGATAATCGACATCCAGCGCAAAAATCGCCTGCTGCAGATCGTCCTGGTCTGTATCGTCTTCGGTCGCCAGTTGCAGGGTCGGCGCACCGACCAGCTCATCAATGTCGACCGTCTCGAGTCGCTTACGCTCAAAAAAGCGCGCGTTCTCACGCCTGACGATGGTTAGCAACCAGGGCTTTGCAGCCTGATCCTCACGCAACGAATCCAGTGAGCGCCAGGCACGCAACATGGCATCCTGCACCACGTCTTCAGCCAGCTGAGGATCGCGGTTCAACCAGTACGCATAGCGATACAAATCCTTGCGGTAGGTACCAACCAACCGCTCATAGCGCAGCTGACGCTGCCTGTCCGCACTCGTCTCCGTCACCAACCAGACCCTGTCCCCAACCCATTTATTTCACCATTATCGACAATAATTTAGCTGACGGACAGCTTTGCCGATCCGCACCCGCCCAAAATTGAGGTCTGAACTTGGACAGTCGGCCCAATAACAGACAGAATTAGGGCTAATCCGATCCGAAATAAGACACAAACAACGATGCTCAATGACAAAACGCCCGGTTTCCCGCTGACCCGTATGCGGCGCCGGCGCCGGCATGGCTGGCTCAGAGAGATGCTGAGCGAGCATCAACTCAGCCCTGCAGACTTTATCTATCCTGTCTTTGTGCTGGATGGGGAGCAACGCAGCGAAGACGTGCCGTCGATGCCCGGGGTTAAGCGGCGCAGCATCGACTTGCTGCTCGAACACCTGCAATCGGTCGTCGACGCAGGTATTCCTGCTGTGGTGCTGTTCCCGGTGATCGAGCAGCAACACAAAAGCCTGGACGGCGCTGAATGCCACAACCCCGAGGGTTTGGTGCCGCGCACGGTGCAGGCGATCAAGGCCGCCTACCCGACGCTCGGAGTGATCACGGACGTCGCGCTCGACCCCTACACGACCCACGGACAGGACGGCATCATCGATGATGAGGGTTATGTACTAAACGATGTCACCGTATCGATGCTGGAGCGTCAGTCGGTGTGTCATGCCCAGGCTGGAGCCGATATCGTATCTCCGTCGGACATGATGGATGGACGCATCGGCGCCATTCGCCGCGCACTCGAAGTCAACGGCCACATCAACACAATGATTCTGTCTTACGCAGCCAAATACGCCTCGTGCTTTTACGGCCCGTTCCGCGATGCGGTCGGATCGGCTGGCAATCTCGGCGGTGGCGGCAAGCACAGTTACCAGATGGACCCTGCTAACGGGCGCGAAGCTTTGCGCGAGGTTGCCCTCGATATCGACGAGGGTGCTGATCTCGTTATGGTCAAACCTGCACTGCCGTATCTGGATATCATTCAACGCGTACATCAAGCCTATGAAGTCCCGGTGCTCGCATATCAGGTTAGTGGGGAATATGCGATGCTGAAAGCGGCAGCGGGTAACGGTTGGCTGGACGAGCGTGAAAGCGTGCTCGAGGCACTGCTATCGATTAAGCGCGCGGGTGCCCGCGCTATACTGTCTTATTATTCGTTGGACGCTGCTGCCTGGTTGGCTCGGTAACCGGCGCTTGACGGTCAGGAGATTCGCGTGTCAGATCAAACCGCCATACTCGATCGCTACGGCTTGATCGGCTACCCGGTCAAACACAGTAAATCACCGGTGATTCACAAGCTGTTCGCTGATCAATCGGATCAGCAAATGACTTATGAATTGCTGAGCGCCCGGCCGGATGATCTCGAGAACGCGGTACGCAAATTCCAGCGGAATGGTGGAAGAGGTCTAAACGTCACGGTGCCGCATAAAGCGGCCGTCACGCGTCTGGTCGATGAGATGTCAGAGGAAGCGAGCATCGCTGGCGCGGTCAATACGCTCGCTATCTCGCCCGAGAAGATCGTCGGCTACAACACCGACGGAATCGGATTGGTCAGGGATATCACCACCAATTGGCAGTATGAAGTTTTGGACAAGCGCATTCTGGTGCTCGGCGCCGGCGGTGCGACGCAGGGTATTTTGAGTCCGTTGCTGGCGCTCGATCCATCTTTGATTACCATCGCCAATCGCAGCATCGCGAAGGCCGAGGCGCTAGCCGGACACTTCGGTATGCTTGGCAACGTCGAAGCCAAACGATTCACCGAGGTCAACAAGCTCGAACCGTTTGATCTGATTATCAACGCCACATCGGCCGGCGTTAAAGGTGAGCAAGCCCCGTTTCCTCGCGCTGCCATCGAGGCGGGCAGGACCGTTTGTTACGACCTCTCTTACGGATTCAGTGAGACGCCCTTCATCACCTGGGCGAAAAATCTCGAGGCCGAGACGACCCGTTCCGGCTGGGGCATGCTGATCGAGCAGGCCGCCGAGTCATTCAAGATCTGGCGCGACGTCTTGCCCGATACCGCACCCGTTCTGAAACAATTGCCCGTCACATAGGCAGCTCGTCCACCATTCAGCGGACAACCCGACCCCTACTGGGTACCGATATTTATTGTTTGTCTAAATATTATGGCTTGAAAGAGTCCGTGTCGCCGTATTGAGACAGTTTTGTCTCATATTTTCTGCATCCGAATCCGAATTACTGTCGAACTTCCACGCGAACCATTTGGAACACGACGCTTCGGTCGTTAAGGAGCGAAAATGAACTTCAAGAAATTTTGGCCCGCGGTTGCCATTCTTTCCACGCTGACCCTGACGGGGTGCGACCTGTTTGATGACGATGATGATGATGCGCCACCCCCACCAGCGGCATTGCGCGTATTGCATGCCTCCCCTGACGCCCCCGCCGTCAACGTACTGATCAACGGCGACGTTTCGATTGCCGGCGCCAACTACAAAGACGGCACCGGCTTCGGCGCTATTTTGCCCGCCACCTACAGCGTTCAGGTCGACGGTATTACGCCCGGCGGTGACGTCACGGTGATCGGTCCCGTCGACATCGAGCTGGAATCCGACACGACTTACACGATTATCGCGACCGGCGAAGTCGCTGATATCCAACCGCTGATTGTCAGCAACGCGGTTGAAGCGATCAGCGCCGGCAACGCGCGCATCGAAGTCGTCCATGGTGCACCGAACGCGCCAGCGGTCGACGTCTACGCCACCACGCCCGGCGCCGATCTGGCGAGCTCAACCGCGGTAGGCTCATTCTCGTTCCGCGGGACGCTCGGCCCGATTGAAGTACCGTCTGGCGACTACCAGATCCGCGTCACGCTGGCCGGTGATCCCGCAACCGTAGTCTACGATGCTGGCACCGTCACGCTTTCAGAAGGTGTGGACTTGCTGTTAACAGCCGTCGAAAACACCGGCAACGGCGATTCTCCGATTAGCCTCGTCGGCCTGGATGGACTCGGCGCGCTGGAGCTGCTTGATGTCAACACACCGGCATCGCTGCGCGTGATTCACAACAGCCCGGACGCACCTGCCGTCGACATCGTCGTCAACGATGACTTTGATGCACCACTGGTCGAAGATCTGGCCTATCCCGATTTCACCGGTTTCGTCGACGTACCGGCGGACGACTACAACGTCAAAGTCACACCGGCCAATGATGCAGGTACGGTCGTTATTGACGCGGACCTGACGCTGGACGCTGGCACGGAATACTCCGTCTACGCAGTCAACACGCTGGCCAACATCACGGCACAGGTGGCCGTCGATGATCGACGCTCAATCGCGACGGAAGCGAAGGTACGTATCATCCACGGCTCACCGACAGCCGGTAACGTAGACATCTTTGTCACCGCGCCCGGCGCCGACCTGGCCAATGAAACGCCAGCCTTTACCGACGTCGCCTTCCAGGCTGACACCGGTTACGTCTCGCTGGCGGCTGGCGACTATGCCGTTACGGTAACGCCTACCGGTACAACAACCGCGGCGATCGGTCCGGCGAACATCACGATCGCGGACGGCGGTGTATACACGGCTGTTGCGCGCGATCCGCTGCCTGGCGAGACCGCGTTTGGTCTGATCTTGCTTGACGATTTCGTCGCTGAATAGTCAGCCCTCGAGCCAAAGGCCAAAAAAGCCTCCCCGATCTTGTCGGGGGGGCTTTTTTATCGCATTGTGACGAGCTCTTCGGCGCTGGTCGGGTGGATCGCGACGGTGTCGTCAAAGTCCGCTTTCGTTGCACCCATCCGGATGGCCACCGCGAACCCCTGCATCATCTCATCAGCTCCATCACCAAAGATATGGCAGCCGACGATGCGCTCGTCTTCGCCCACGGTCACCAATTTCATCGCAGCGCGTCGTTTGTGTTCACCGAGAGCATAGCGCATAGGTATGAATGACGAGGTGTACACCTTCACGGCATCACCGTACTCATCACGGGCCTCCGCTTCCGTCAGCCCCATGGTCGCCACCGGGGGGTGCGTGAATATCACGGTGGCGATATCACGATACGGCAGGTGTCGATCCTGCATGCTGCCGAACACTCGATCGGCGAGACGACGGCCAGCGGCGATAGCAACAGGCGTCAACGCAACAGCACCCGTGACATCACCCAACGCGAAGATATGCGGTACATTGGTGACCTGGTAGGTATCCACCGGCACAAAGCCCGCGATATCGCGTTCTACGCCGGCCGCCTCCAGGTGTAACGCTTCCGTAGACGGCAACCGCCCTACTGCCCAGATCAGCGTATCGAACGGACCGAATTCACGACCATCCTCAGCGACTAGCACCAGCCCCGCATCCGTCTTGTTGACGCGCGCGGCAATCACACGGCGTTGCACATCGATGCCATCGGCCTGTAACGCATCCGCCACCGAATCGCGCAGCATGTTATCGAACGAACGCAGCACGTAGTCGCTGCGACTCATTATGGTCGTCTCCGCGCCTAGCGCCGCAAGCGCACCGCCAAGCTCTACAGCCACGTAACCGCTGCCGACCAGTCCGACACGGGCTGGCAGCGACTCAAGCTCGAAAAAACCATCCGAGGTGATCCCGAACTCTGCGCCAGGCACGTCCGGAATCTGCGGGTAGCCACCCGTCGCGATGGTGATGTGCTGGCCAGTAAACTGTTGGTCGCCAACCGCGACGGTATGCGCATCGACAAAACGTGCATGACCCGCCGCTACGTCGATTTCCTTGCGCGACAAGTTGCTTTCATAAATGCCGTTGAGCCGAGTGATATAGGCGTCTCGCGAGGCCTTCAGCGTGGCCCAGTCATGCTGGCCGGGCGCCGGGGCGAAGCCGTAACTCTCGGACAATGCACGATCGTGCGCAGCACTTGCCGCATACCACATGACCTTCTTTGGCACACAGCCAACGTTGACACAAGTGCCGCCCAATCGCCCGGACTCAATGACCAGCACACTCGCCCCGTATTCCACAGCACGCTGCGCATGCGCAAGGCCGCCGCTGCCGCCACCAATAACTATCAGGTCATACGATGTATTCACACTGTTTCCCTCAGAGGTTCTGCCGATACCTCGTCAACGTTCCGCCGCAAGGCGTGAACATGCTAATATTTAAGGAATAGATTGGTTGCGCACTACCATGACGTCAAGCACGCTCAATTCCGCTGGCTCGCTATTCGACCTGCCCGACTTCGAAAATATTTCGGCAGCCGATATCCGGCCGATGACCGATGCGCTCCTCAAGGATCTTGAGGCGCGCTGGCAGGCATTGGCGAGCGATGCGGAGTATACCTTCGACAGCCTCGTCCATGGGCATCAAGCATTGCTGCACGAGCTCGGGCGGCGCTGGTCACCAATTTCTCATCTGAATATGGTGGCGCACAGCGACGATTGGCAACGTGAGTACCTTGCCGCACTCGCTGACATCACGGAATTCTCTTCTCGACTTGCTCAGGACAGACGGTTGTTTGAAGGGTACCAGGCGGTCGCTGCCGCGCTGCCAGAGGACAGCGAACCGCAACAACATCAGGTCGTCGCACACGCTTTGCGCGATTTCCGTCTCGCGGGTGTTGATCTCGACGATGCCGGACAAGCGGAATATCGCGAGCTGATGCAAAGGCTGAGCGCCCTGCAAGCGCAATTCGCCAATAACGTCCAAGCCTGCAGCGACGCGTGGTCATGGCACACCGAGAGTGAAACAACCGTCGCTGGCATCCCGGACAATCTGCTGCGCCAGGCGGCGCAAAACGCGCAAGCCGCAGACAAAGACGGTTGGTTGTTCGATCTGAGTCAACCGGTCTATCAAGCGGTGATGACACACGCACGCGCCGAAGACACTCGTAAACACTTCTATGCGGCATGGATGACGCGCGCTGCACGTAGCGAGCAGCATGACCACAACTACGACAACACAGACCTGATCGACCAGATTTTGCGGGTTCGCCAATCGCTGGCGACATTACTCGGCTTTGATTCCTACGCAGACTATTCGCTGGCCGCGAAAATGGCGGGATCGGTGGACGAAGTCTTATCGTTTCTGGACGACCTGCGCACGCGGAGTGTTGTCAGCGCACAGCAGGAGCTGGAAGACTTCACCAAGCTTGCCGGTCGCCCACTGAACGCCTGGGACATCGCCTTCTATTCCGAGCGCTACAAGGCCGCGCGCTATTCCATTTCCGACGATGTGCTACGACCTTACTTCCCGGCCGAGCGTGTTGTTGACGGACTGTTCGAGTTAGCGGAGCGCCTCTATGGTTTATCGCTTCAAGTCCATGACGGCATCGAAGTCTGGCATCCCACCGTTCGCTTCTACTCGGTGCATGACAGCGATGGAAAAGCCATCGGCGGTTTTTATGCAGATTTGTATGCGCGCAGCGGCAAGCGGGGTGGTGCCTGGATTGACGAATGTGTGGTCCGCGCGGGGTTAGATCAGCCGGTCACACTGCCGGTCGGCTATCTCGTCTGTAATTTCTCGCCTGCCGACGATGCAACGCCCTCGCTGCTGAGCCACTCGGATGTGGTCACGCTGTTTCATGAATTCGGGCACATGCTGCACCACCTTCTGACCCGCATTGATTACCCAACCATAGCCGGTATCAATGGCGTGCCGTGGGATGCGGTCGAGTTACCGAGCCAGTTCATGGAGAATTTCGCCTGGCATTATGGCGTGCTGCATTCGTGCAGTCAGCACTACGAAACAGGCCAGCAGCTGCCCAAAGAGACATTCGACCTGCTACTGCAGGCGCGCAACGTCGGTGCCGGCTTGCAAATGTTGCGACAACTCGAGTTCGCGCTGTTCGACTTCCGCCTGCACAACGAAACCGGTGCGCTGCCTCTGGATTTTGCGCAGCAATTAATCGCACGGACGCGTACCCAGACGAGCCTATTCGACGTGCCCGACTATGCGCGCTTCGAAAACAGTTTCACGCATATTTTCGCCGGCGGCTACGCGGCTGGCTATTACAGTTACAAATGGGCGGAGGTATTGGCAGCCGATGCGTTCGCTGCCTTCGATGAGGTTGGCGATATCTATGACCAGCGCATCGCGCAATCCTTCCGCGAGCACATTCTTGAGATTGGTGGAAGCAGAGACATACAGGATGCCTATGTCGATTTCCGGGGCCGCCCCGCGCAGATAGACGCGCTTCTGGCGAGCGCGGGCATCATTGCTGCATAAAACGCCCATATATGGAGGCTGCATTGCGGTCGCTTGGGCGATAAATCCCATGACCAGCCTTGCCCGTTCGGATCACGTACACTCGTGCGCAGTTACCGCTGATGAGAATGACCGCTAACGTGCCAGCAACCAGCGCTAAAGCCGAGTCAACGTTGCGCCCATCACAGGATCGCCGCAACAACTTTGATGTTACTGACAGGATCGATGTGTCATCGATGCATGCGGTTCGCGACGCTGTACGCGATCTCTTTCTGGCAACCTATCCACACGCTGCCTATGACCGGGTTTGGCTCGCTTTCCACGATTTCCAGCGCTTGTTCACCGGTCGCTTCCCGGGGTATCACGGTTGCGATACGACCTACCACGATGTTCAGCACACGCTGGATATGACGCTAGCTGTGGCCCGCTTGATCGCAGGCTACGAATCCGTTGCAAAACCGGAAATGCAGCTCGGGGCCGCCCGCGCGGAGTTAGCACTGATCATCTCGTTGTTTCACGATGC
This sequence comes from Pseudomonadota bacterium, assembly GCA_038533315.1. Taxonomy (GTDB): domain Bacteria; phylum Pseudomonadota; class Gammaproteobacteria; order Steroidobacterales; family Woeseiaceae; genus CALBPI01. Next base: position 9,758 of record JBCAZB010000020.1, read on the forward strand.
CGGCTATATTCGCCATATCGAACGAGATGCCGATATACGCAACGGCGCTGAGTTCACGCGCATTCACGTCAGTCGCAGTGCCGCGTTTCTGAACGACTACCTGATGAGTATTGGTCTGGGGGATCAAACAGAGCTGGCCGCGCAGCTGGTTCATTTCACCGGCTACGAAATCGATTTGCACAAGCTGTCTGTGGGCAATGCACGCGATATTCGCAGTGGCTGCATCGTCGGCACCGGCGACCTGCTCGCCCAAATGGCAGACCGTTGCTATCTCGAGAAATGCCGCGACCGCTTATATGAAGAATTCGTCATCGGCGGTGTCGCACAACAACGCACAGAAAGCGGTAGCCAGCGCTTGATCTACACATCTGGCGAAGACCTGCTGCGTAAGACGCCGATGTTTTTCCGCGATGGTGCGCGCAAACGGCTGGACGAAGAGTTTGACAAGACGTACCGATTCATCGAGCCGTTGTTCGACGGCCGCAACCCCTATATCGAGGCGATCAACCGCAATATTCGCTATCTTCAGTGCGTAATTGATACCGACAATTGGGCGGGCCTGCGCCGTGACCCTCCCGTGTACCTCGGCGAAGAGGACAGCTCGGAAAGCATGCGCCTGCTGGTCAAGGAAATTCGAGCCGCGATGGCCGACGACGACTCGCAACGAGTCGCCTGACCGCAATTACGGCTGTTGCTGAGGATCCCGGATGAACGTCGGCGCGTCTTTCGTCGAATGATCCGCACTGTAGCGATAACCATCCACGTCAAAATTCAACAACCCGCGCGCCGACTTGATCCGTGACTGTATGATCCAACGCGCCATCAACCCCCGAGCACGCTTGGCATAAAAGCTCAGGAACCGGTAATCACCCCGGTTGTAATCGAGAAAACGTGGCGTGATGGTTTTCGCCGGTAACGCGTCGGCATCGACAGCACCGAAGTACTCGTTGGAGGCCAAGTTCACGCACAATGAAGGCCGTGCCTCCTGCAGGCTCTCTGCCAGTGATTGGGTAACGCGTTCCTGCCAGAAGTCGTACAGATTGCTGCCGCGTTCATTGGCAAGTCGGGTGCCCATTTCCAGCCGGTAGGGCTGCATCAGGTCGAGTGGTCGCAGCACACCGTAGAGCCCCGACAGAATTCGCACCCGACGCTGCGCCCAGGTCACGTCGCGTTTGCTGAGCGTCGCGGCATCGAGCCCGAGATAGACATCACCCTTGAAGGCGAACAACGCCGGCCGGGTCGCGTCTACAACCGGCGTTTCCCGCCAGGCGCGGTAACGCTCTACATTCAGCGTCGCGAGCGCCGGAGACAGCTTCATCAACTGACGCAAGTCGGTCGCCGACAGCTTTTTGAGCCGCTGGATCAATTGGGCGGCATCCGCATTGAACTGCGGCTCGGTGGACGTATTGATGTTAACGGCGGCGTCGAAGTCGAGTGTCTTTGCCGGCGACAGCAAGATAATCATGCCGGGCTCCTAATTGAATATCTGATTGGTCAGGCTTTGCTCGCGGGCATCTCGGTGAGATAGCGAACGAAACGATTGCGCTCATCGACCAGGATGGCGCTGGGCTCAAGCGGTCGATCCGTCAGCTCGAACGCCATGATAATGAGTTCTTCGCCTTCACTGATCAAATGCGCGGCCGCACCGTTCATGCAGATCACCCCGGAATCGCGCTCGCCAGCGATCACATACGTCTCTAAACGAGAACCGGACGTATTCGACACGACCAGTACCTTTTCGTTTTCCCACAAACCCGCGAGCTCGATCAAGCTGCGATCGATCGTGATACTGCCCACATAATTGACGTCCGCTTCGGTGACGCGGGCTTTGTGAATTTTGGAACGCATTACCCAGCGCAAATTCGTTCTCCGTTCTGTGGCTACCGTTCTGGACCGGCGTAGAGAGCGCGTATTGTACGCGATTTACCGCTAGCTAGAGCGCCTCATCGACGGCACCGCATTGCCAACAAGCCGCAAAATGCGACTCATTGCTCGCCTGGCAGTGTCGACAAATCCAAGGATCACCGGCTTCCGGCGTCGCTTGGACGGTAGCGATCAGCTCACGAGCGCGAGGCTCGTCCAAGGCATGCTTGACCCACAACTGTGGCCAGACTTCTGTGAAAGGCACTTCTCCAAGCACGCCACCGAGATTCTGATTCCGAATTTCGGTCGCGATCCCTTCCGCCTCAAGCACGTTTCGGTAGTGCGCGACCGTCACCAAGTTGTCGGCACTGAAGACTTTTTTCATCAGCCTCGCAGGCCAGCGACAAACGCGCCGGCGTCACCCCTTTGCTCCAGGACTTCAACGAGTGCCGAACCGACAATCGCACCATCCGCACACGCATTGATGCGAGCGACATCGGCCTGGCTGCGAATACCGAAGCCGGCACACACCGGTAGTGGCGACGCTTCTCTGACACGCTGCAGATACTCGCTGACTTCCGACGGCAATCCGGTCTGACCGCCCGTGATACCGGTGACGGTGACCGCATAAACGAAGCCTCGACTCTCAGCGCACAGGGTTGCGATGCGTGCCGGTGGTGTGGCTGGTGTCACCAACTGAATCAAGCCAATGCCTGCGGATTCGAGCGCCTCGCGTACCGGTGCGGATTCTTCAAACGGCAGATCCGGGACAATAAAGCCGCACACACCTGCGCTGAGTGCATCCTGTGCCAATTCATCCAGCCCGTAGGCCAGCATCGGGTTCAGGTACGACATCAGCACAACCGGTGTATCCAGATCAGCTCTCACATCTCGCAGCTGTTCCAGTATCCAGCGGAGCGTCACGCCGTTTTCAATGGCCTGATGGCTCGAGCGCTGAATCGTCATGCCGTCGGCCATTGGGTCGGAAAACGGCACGCCAACTTCGATGACGTCTGCCGATGGTGCGATCTCTCGCAGTCGATCGACAAATTCATCGCGTACCGGGTAGCCCGCGGTCAGGAAAGGTACCAGTGCGCCACCGCGTTCTGCTGCGCTGCGTATCGATTGCGTGATGCGTTCATGCGCCTGCATTGTGTGTCCTCTTTGTCGGGTGCTGCGTCAACGTAGGCATGTCTTTGTCACCTCGCCCTGAATTGCCGATCAACAGGGTCTTACCGGGATTAGCACGGGCCCAGTCACGCGCCCCAGCAAAGGCATGCGCCGTCTCCAGTGCTGTCAGGATACCCTCTTCTGCGCAGCATTCATCCAGTGCATCGAGCGCCTCGGCATCGCCGGCCGCAATGTACTGGACGCGCCCGACCGCTTGCAAGAAGGCGTGTTCCGGACCTACACCGGAATAATCCAGGCCAGCGGAAACCGATTGGGTCTCCTGCACCTGACCATTCGGATCCTGAAGAATCATTGTGTAACTACCTTGCAGCACCCCTGGCGTGCCGGTAGCTAACGTCGCAGCATTCTGACCGAGACCGCTGCCACTGCCGCCGGCTTCAACCCCGATAATCTCGACCTCGGAGTCGGCGAGAAATGCATGGAACAAACCAATCGCATTTGAGCCCCCACCCACGCAAGCAAAAACGGCATCCGGCAATTTGCCGGTGCGCTCGATCATTTGCTTGCGCGCTTCATCGCCGATGCATCGGTGCAGCTCACGAACGAGATAAGGATACGGATGCGGCCCGACCGCTGACCCCAACAAATAGTAGGTATCGTTAGGGTCCGAGACCCAGTCACGCAACGCTTCATCAATCGCCGCACGCAGTGTCTTGTCCCCGGACTCAACGGCTACCACTTTGGCACCGAGACGGCGCATCCGATCCACGTTCGGCGCCTGCCGATCGATATCGACTGCACCCATGTAAACTGTGCAGGGCAAGCCGACACGCGCACAGGCTGCCGCCGACGCCACACCGTGCTGGCCTGCGCCCGTCTCAGCCACAATGCGTTTGACACCGAGTCGCTTGGCGAGCAGTGCCTGGCCGATCGCATTGTTGATCTTGTGAGCGCCGGTATGGGCGAGATCCTCACGCTTTAGCCAGACGTCCGCGCCCCATGCGCGGCTCAGCCCCGGCGCATGTGTCAACGCGGTCGGCCGCCCAACCCACTCTGTCAATTGCCGGGTGAATGCCGCCTGAAACTCGGGATCAGGCAAGTGCTCGCGCACGCCCTGCTCCAGTCGATCCAGCGCGGGTACCAGGGTCTCCGGCACATAGCGCCCGCCGAATGGACCGAAGCGTCCGCGCTGGTCCGGCAATCTGCCAGCCAGAAGGTCGGCAAGCAGGTCACGTTTTTCGGTATCCGTGAAAGTCATACTCATGCGTTGTTCTCTGATTGAAGGTCTGCAAACGCGTTTCGCGCTGCATGAATAAAGTGGGCTATTTTCTCGAGGTTCTTGACGCCCGGGGTGTCTTCTACCCCACTGGAAACATCCACGCCCCATGGCCGAACAGCACGGATGGCCGTCGCGATATTGTCGACGGCCAAGCCACCCGCGAGAATGAGCTCCCGGCCCTGTGCGATGGTGCGTGCGGTCTGCCAGTCGGCCGTTTCGCCACGGCCGCTGTCACGACCCTCGTAGAGCAGTCGCGTCGGAAGTGTCTCCGGCTGCAGTGCATGCCCGTCGCGAAAAACGGGCAACGTAGAAACGCCCGCCATTATATCTACTGAATCGAAGTCTGCTGCGTCGGTCTGCAGCCAGTCAGGTTGCAAACGCGCCTGCACTTCGGCCGCTAGTGCAGCTGTAGGATGACGCATCACCGCGACGACTTTGGCCTGACCGCGCGCAATACCGGCGAGCAATATGGCATTTGCTATCGTTACTTCCCGTGGCGATGGCGCAAACACAAAACCCACAGCATCCGCACCGGCCTCTACCGCGGCTGCCACCGCCTCCGGTGTTGTCAGGCCACAGATTTTCACCCAGGCGCTCATGCCGCTGCTCGAAACCTCGCAATTAATCCAGCCGGATCGTCCGCTCGCATCAAGGCCGTGCCTACCAATGCGACGCGATAGCCTAGCGCCGCAGCCTGCGACACATCATCGGGCGTTTTCAGTCCACTCTCTGCGACCAGTGGAATGTCGTCGGGTAGCAACGGCGCCAGCCGCTGAAGACGCGTTGCATCAACCGCCAGTGTGCGTAAATCCCGTGTGTTGACGCCGACCAGCAATTGCCCACTAGCCGCCAACTGCTGCGCGGCCGGATGCTTCAGCAGTTGCTTGCTGCGCGCAATGTCTTGCTCATCAAAACACTCGAGCAAGACAAACAAGCGCAACGCCGATGCGCGTTGCAAGCAGTCCGTCAACGTAGCGTCATCCAGCATCGCGATGATCAGCAACACACCGCCCGCGCCAGCTATGCGCGCTTCCAGCAGTTGATAAGGACTGGTAATGAAGTCTTTGCGCATCGCCGGTACGCTGGATGGCGCCAGTTGCTGAGCGACCTCTGCAAGATGTTCGAGGCTGCCATCGAACCGGGACGGCTCGGTCAGTACCGATACCGCACAAGCGCCCGCCGCTGCATACTGCTGCGCCAGCCCTGCACGGTCGAGCGTCGCATGATCGGCCAACGCACCCTCTGCCGGAGATGTCCCTTTGATCTCCGCGATGACCTCAAACCGGTGTGGCAGCAACAACGCCGGGGCGGCACTGCAAGACTCGACCAACGACCATAGCGCGTCCTCATCGCGTTGCTGCATCGCGCTCGCCGTCCGTTCACGGCTGTGTGCGGCCATATCGCGCAGGAAATCACTCATGCCGATAGC
>JBCAZB010000021.1:0-15044 GCA_038533315.1 Pseudomonadota bacterium
ACTCAAACAACAGTTCGAGTAGCACCAGGCAGACAAATGCGGCCAAGCGTATAAACAAGAGTCGCTTGCGTCGTTGCTCGGCAGCCAACATCACCTGATCAACGAAAGCTTGGCTCGCTGGTACCTCTGATTGCTGATCAAACAACGCTTGTAGGTCTGGGTCGTTCAATGGGCTCATGTGTGCTCTCCATAATCGAGGAGCAATTCCCTGAGGCGAGCGCTACCGCGCCGAATATGAGATTTGACGGTGCCGTCCGGTAAGCCGGTCAATGCGGCGATTTCTGTATGCGTCATCCGCTCGTGATACGACAGAACAACACACAAACGTGTCTCGTCGGGCAGGGCGGATAGTGCTTGATCAAGATCCATCGCGATGCTCGGTGTTTCGGCCGTTGCGACGATTTCGGTAGCGCCAAGTGCTTCCTCTTTCTGACGGGCCAATTTCCGTTGGTGGTCTATCCACTCGTTTACAGCGATCTGTTTCAGCCAGCCAGGGAACTTCGTCGGCTCCTTGAGCGAACGGATTCGCCGCCACATCTTCAAGAACACGCGTTGCGAGAGATCATCGGCGAGCGTCGCATTGCCGGAAAATCGGCGGAACAGACCGCGGAGCCAGCTTTGGCGGCGGCGCACGAGTTCCTCAAGCGCATCGCGGTCGCCTTGCGCGGCAAGACTCACGATGAGGGGCTCCGGCCCCTGACTGTAATGGGGAGGTGATTGACGCATTGCGAGCGGTTACACGCCCGATGTCGCACGACGAATATACCCTGAGGCCAGATACAGGCCGCCACTGATACTCCCAACCAATGCTGAGACGCCCATGAGGACCCATTTGGCTTCAACGGAGACCAAACCCAGAAATAGACTGAATAGCAAAAGGCCCACAGCCACGCCGCCGGTGATGTAGCTAGCCGTTCTTAGTTGCTGCTCGTAGCTTTGGCCTTCTTCCTTGCCGAGCACCTCCTGGATTGTCGCTGGGTCTAAATCTCTGCCGCTTTCAACCATGCGACGCAGCGTTTCCTGCTTTGTTTCCTTGGATTTCACGTCACTCCAAATGCCCCCAACAGCGGCCGCGGCAATGAACATCCAGAATCCGAACATACCGAGATCACCCACTTTCTTGCTCCTTTGTGTTGCTCTCTTACTTGGCTAGACGACCGCGATCGTGATTTAGATGCAGCCAAGCAAAATTTTTTCGATGTCAATGTCGCCGACGTGGTCGTCCACTAGGGAGACGTGATGGCATCTGCCGTCTACGGCGATGGTCTGGGACCCACATTCGGAGGCCCACGTGTGACAAATGCGCTGCATTAACTCAGTATACTGGACCTCGACAGCAGACAACGTTGGCTAACACCCAGGGGGCGAGATGGAAGCGAAACGGACACCAGATGCGAATTTTGAGGGCATTCCCGATTGGAATTACGAGCCTCGGTATGCAGAACATCTGCCTGGCTATGAAGGTTTGCGGATGCACTATGTCGATGAGGGGCCTCGAGACGCACCCGTGTTTTTGTGTTTGCATGGTCAGCCAAGTTGGTCATTCCTTTATCGAAAGATGGCGAAGGTGTTTCTGGCCGCCGGTTATCGGGTCATCGCGCCGGATATGTTTGGTTTCGGTCGCTCCGATAAGCCGGTCGACGATGCGGTTTACACGTTCCATTTCCACCGCGGTGCGTTGCTGGCGTTGGTGGAGCACCTCGATCTACGGGATGTATGTCTCGTGGTTCAGGACTGGGGCGGTATTCTCGGCCTGACATTGCCGATGGAAGCGCCGGAGCGTTATTCCCGTTTGATCATCATGAACACGGCGCTGCCCGCGGGCGAGTCAGCCAACAAGGGGTTTTCCGATTGGCGCTTGTATAACCGTGCCAATCCAGACCTGGACGTCGGCGCTTTGATGAAGCGAGCTACGCCGATTTTGAATGATGACGAAGTGGCAGCCTATGCCGCACCATTTCCGGATCAGAGTTACAAAGCCGGGGTCCGGCGATTCCCGGAGCTCGTCATGTTGAAAGCAGCTGACGAAGAACTCACCGAAGACGCTGCGGCGGGCGTAGAGACGTCGCTAAAAGCTCGTGAGTTTTGGTTTTCGCAATGGCAGGGACCAAGCTTCATGGCCGTTGGTGTGCAAGATCCGGTGCTGGGTCCGGATACCATGCAATTCATGCGGAAGATGATCCGCGGCTGCCCGCCACCAATGGAAATCGCTGATGGTGGTCACTTTGTTCAGGAGTGGGGCACTGAGATCGCCGAAGCGGCCTTAGAGGCATTTGATTTGCGTTGAGGCTAAGCCTCACTGAGTGGACAACGCATCGTCGCTAAGCCTAGCGTTGATCGCTGATGACTTTCGCTTCGTACGCGGCGATCAACGCTTCGAAGGCGTCCGGCGAGATCTTAAGTGGACGATACCCCAGATTCGTAGGGTCATCAAAAGCACTTCGGTGTCGACCGCTTTGCGCTTTGCCAAGCTGGGGTTTGCTCACTTAGTTTTCCTGAACATCAAGTTCGAGTACGCGCGTAATGAAGTCGAAGCCGAGCGCCTGCAAAGACTGACCGTTCACCGTCGTATTCCAGGCGCCGTGTCCTGCACCCTCAAGCGTCGTAAACTCGTAGTAGGCGCCCGTGATGGTGTAGATGTTCTCTAAGTCTTCAGCGAGTGCGTACGATACGGTGGGGTCTTCAGTGCCATGCACAATGCTCAACGGCGCGTCAGTCGGGTCCCAGCGCGTTTGATCGTCGACGAGCGCCAACATATCGACGGTAGCAGGTCCGCCCCAGTGGTTGACCACCGATGCGACGATAACATCGTTATCAAGGTTGGTGCTTGCGAGCGTCGCATCCTCAGCTAACGACAACTCGTCTTTGTAGTCATCTAGGTTACTCGCGCCCAATGCAATGGAAATGAACGAGCCTGCCGAGCCGCCGATCACTGAAATCTGGTTCGCATCGACGCCATAGCTTTCTGCATTGGCTGACAACCATCTGATCGCTGCTTTCGCGTCTCGGGTCGCCGGATACATCGCCTTGATCTGATCACGCTCATCGTTGGTGAGGAGTGGTATGTCGTCGGCCGCGTCGACAAAGCCCTGGGGAACGGTGCCGTAGTCGCCGAGCAGTCGATAGTTGATCGACAAACTGACAAAGCCGCGTTCCGCGAAGTATCGGGCGAATTCGACGGGTGCGCTCGTTCCCTTGTCACCGCCCACGAAGCCGCCACCATGAATGAAGACCATAGCTGGTCGTTCAGTCTGATCATTCATCGGTACATAGATGTCGAGCAGTAGATCTTGTGTGATCGGCGATGGGGCATTCCAGCTGCTGTGTGACAGTCCTTGTCCATAAACGACGTCATAGGTCGCCTCGAAGTTGTAGGTGGCATTGCGCGTCACGCTGGCGGTGTTTGGCGAAGCGTTGATCGGTGTGTTGTCCGTCGCTGTGGTCGTCGTGCTCCCGCCTGAACTGCAGCCAACGAGCAGCAGGAGTGAGAGGCCCGTGATGATCCGAATTCCCTGATTGAAAAACATGGATGCGTCTCCGTCGTATATCTAAAGATGGATTGGTATAAGAGCAATAACGAACCACTTGTTGATCGGTTGACAGCCACATGCAGCAAACATCGGCGGTGTGAACTCGGTTCGGTGTTATGTCATTTGGTAGCGTGAATCACTACACTCGGTGATCTGGTTTATTCGACGGATCGCTTTGCGATGATATGTAGCAATTGCGAACATGAACTGCGAGCCGAAGATCACTATTGCCCCAACTGCGGGCAGGGCGTGGTCGAAGGCCGCGATCGCAGCTTCGCGTATCTAATGCGGGAGACGCTCGCCGAAGTGTCATCGGTTGATAGTCGGTTATGGCGCAGCATCAAAGGCCTGATGTTGTCGCCGGGGTCGTTGTCGCTTGCTTTTCGTGAGGGTAGACGCCGGCAATTCCTGACACCGATTGGTCTCTTCCTGCTGGCCAACTTGCTGTATTTTATCGCCCCACCGGCGACCGATTTGCAGCTCTCGCTTTACGACCAATATCACCAGCAGCAGTATCGAGGCTTAATCACCGGTTGGGTGGATGACTACATGGCGTCATCCGGACTGTCATTTGAGGCGGTGGCCAGCGCTTATGAGCTGCGTATCGCGGAAGTCGCCAAGTTGATGGTGATCTTTCATGTACCGTTCTTGGCGCTCGTGTCGATGTTGCTGTTCACCGATCGAAAGCTGTTCTACGCGGATCACTTTGTGATGGCGCTGCATTACTTCGCCTTCATCATGATCTACTCAACCACTGTATCGGCTATTTTGAAAACGCTGTTTTGGTTATTGCCAGACGGCACCGGGCCGTATATTCGGAAGCTGGTTCCATTCCTGTTGGCCGTCATCCTGGTGTACCTGATCCCGATGTTCAAGCGAGCGATCGGCGTGTCTTGGTGGCGCGCGATCGTGATGTTCCCGCTATTTGTTGCTGGCTTTCTTCTCACGCACTTGATGTTCCGATTCGTGCAGTTCGTGATCGGATTCTGGTTGATCAGCCATTGAGGCTTGCAGGGCGTCGATGGCCTCATCGTTGCGAGAAACCGCGATTCAGATTCTCACTTCGGTGCTGCTTGTTCGAGCTTAAGGCCCACTGCCCAGCGCCGGTGAAAGCCAGGCCAATATTCTGGTTGCGCGTCTCCGGCCACTTGGTCGCCTGCTGCCTGACCGAAGCCGAGCGGCCATTCACCGTCAACTGCAAGCGTAGTCGGAACATCCAGATAATCGCCATGCGCCGTATGCCCTTTGAGCGTACTGTCGAAAAACGCGGTGATGAAGTGCTGGTTAATCGCATTGATGCGATCGCTGCGCCAAACCGGTTCTGCGAAGTACTCGATCGATGGGAACCGTTTCTGAAGATTGGGCACGTAGCGGTGCAGCGGATTATTCGCGACATTGTGTCTCGCCATTTGGTATGTCAACAGAGATCGTGGGCTGCCTGTCATGTTCTGGTACAGCCAGCGGATACCATCGTCATACATGGAAACATCATCGAGATCACCGCCCACCAATAACACCGGTTGATCGACACTAGCCAGCGCATCCGCCGGCCAAGCACGAACGTCAGATTGTGCCCCCCATGGTGCGAGCAACACTGCCGAATCAACGCCTGCGTTATCGTTTGCGAGTAATTGATCCATTGCTGGCGTTGGGAGATTCAGTCTTTGCAAACTAGCGCCGTCAGCATCATACGATGCACCTAACGTCGCGATCGCACCGAAGCCACCCATTGAGTAGCCAATCAAGCCGATCTGTTCGCGATTGATCAGCGCGCGGAAATCCACTGGCGCACGTTCGTTGGATTGCGTCATCGCCTTGATGACAGCGCGCTGGTCATGTGAACGATGGATAACAACGTTGGGAAATGCGAATGGCCCGGCCATCGGGTCGCTGGGTACATCCTCGTGATCGATAGCGACAACGACGTAGCCTTTTGACGCTAGGTTCTCTGTGAGATTGGTCATTGACGTTGCCCAGCCCCCGAAACCGTGGGAAGCAACTATCAACGGGAATGTTTCGCCATTGATCGGCGCTGCGGCATCGACCGCGATACCCGGTAGTACAATGTCGACGACGCTGCCATCGAACAAGGGGAGGGCGCGGGTATATTGAATATGCGCCGCATCATCAGCGGTGCTTGCGGGGTACCAGACGCGAACGGATAGTGATCGTGTCTCCTCGACGAAACGACTGGCGGTTGGCGTCAAACGGATACTGTTATCGATGGTTACTGTCTCGGTGACCGTGCCGACAGCGTAATCCCCCAAGTGTGCGAGTCGGGGTGAGTCTACAGGCGGCATGGAGGGCGGACTCAACGCGGACGCGGTGATCGCCGCAGTATCCAGTGCGGTGTCGCGCGTAAGCTCGATCGCATTGGCCTGCGCATCGGTCGTTGTCTCAGACGTGTCGGCGCTGCAGCCGCCGAGCGCCACCAGCAAGGCGCTAATAGAGAGAATTCGATTGGCGTTTTTCACGGAAGGGTCACCACGGTGTTTGTGTTCGACCGCATTAAGCCATGATGGCCTCGTAGATGCACGCGGGAATAAGCCCAGGCGCGCGGAAAAGCACGCGAGAGGAGGCTGGTTCCAGTACTAGTCCAAGCTTCAGGGGGATCGTGGCGAGTCTGTTCTTCGAATGCCCACCCGAGACGATGCCGCTACGGGCTATTGCTCCAATGCAGCGCGATACCGCACCCGAAGTGCGTTGATATGAGCGCCGTGACCAACGAGAAGCAAACCGACGAACATCCAGCCGTAGCCAGTAGCATCATGGATGCCGATATACGCATTGGCGATGATCACAGAGAGACCGGCGAGCACGTACAAGACAGGCAGCGTTTCGTAGAGAGGTTTGGGTGTCCACATCGTTCTTGTTCTTTATTCGACCACTTCTAGCTATCTTAGCGACTTCACATATTTCTGCGTGGACACGCATCACAGAAACTGGCGTTGGGCATCGCTGAACGCGTGTTCCCGAAACAAATCGTTGGTCAATAAGTGGTAGAGCATCAGCCGGCAGCCAGTGACTAATCACTGGCACGCAGACGCTTCACAACTGCCTCTATCCGCTTCACGTTGCCCCACCGATCGACGATCATGAGTTGGTTAGTGTCTGGTGGCGCGGAGAGGTGCGCGGCTGCCGGCAACAACGGGCGTAGCGTTGGGACCAACCTGGCCGCGACCTTATCGCCAGTATCGATGACGTAGGTCACCCACTCGCTGTCGGATAAGTCGCTTTCGCTACCATCGACTAAGCGGATCGGTAAGGACCGGACGTTGGCCTCTCCGACGACATGGGTGATGTCCTCGATGGTGACGTAAGTCATTTGGTTGCGGGCGAGCACATCCCGCAAATTGGTGTCGTCGATGTCTCTCGCGCGCAGTGTGCCGATCGCGATGTTGGCAGGGAGCCTCGCTTCGACGACAAATCGCTTGCCAGATTGTTTGCTCACTGTTTCAAGAACATCCTTGAGCGGTGTCAGTGCTTGGCGTTCAATGGTTGGCTTGTTGCTGCCTTCGTCCTTATCGGCAAGTGCGACACCTTGCATAAACACCAGACATAGCGCGCCTATCAAAATCCGTTTCATCACTATCCGCTCCATTGTTGTTTTCACAGCGACAGTCAGTACGACCGCGGCGGCTTCATTTAGTTTCGACGATCGGTTGCGAGTCTTACGCCTGGTTTGCTCGGCGAAGCTGGGTAAACAACGAAAACTCCCAGGGCCTGATGGCTAGCACGGCGGCGGATGCGATGAGCTCTTCTCGTGGCAGCGCTGCGTCTCTTTTGGCCAGGTCATCAAATTCGCGAACAACACGCGCTAGCGTTTGTTGCATATGCATCAGGGAGGCTCGTGACATGCGCGCGCCGACGAAGCGCAGTTCAGCTTCGGGTACATCAAAACGAGAGTTGAAAAATTCTGACTCGACTTGCTCCCGGAAAAACTTTTGAACGGGACCGTTCTTACGCCATGCAAAGTTGCGAGCGGTGAGTAGTTTGACCTTGTTGAGCGGGAGTACTTCGATCATGCCGAGTCGTTCGAGTTGACGCAGCAGACGAAATCCCTCGGCTTCTTCGATAACAAACGTCTCGACAACTTCGGTAAACGTCCATTGGTTGATCATGAGATAAATCATCAGCAGCAGTTTTGGATTCGCCAGTAGCTCCTGCTCTTGCGCCGGCGTAAGTTCGCTCACGCGTGCGACTGATGCATTCATTCGTTCGACGAGATCGGAAACTTCCAATCCGAGGAGATTGACCGATTGCTCCAGCCGTTTTAGTGAGAAGCCGCGCGTGTGGAAGAGTCGCTTTACGCTGGCCTCGCTCAGATCGAGATGCTCGGCCAGCTTGGCATACGTGACACCCGCCGATTTCATCGCTTTCTTTAACTCTTGAAGTAGTCGATCTGTCTGTTGCATGGCAAAGGTCCTGCGCACATTCGGTGGTTGAATGATCAATATTTCATTAAAAGTATCATTAAACGATACGAATAGGTGCACAATCAGCTACATCTCACCAAAACATTGCGCAAATCGGTACTTCCGTTAGTTTGGCAATCGTCGCCGTATTTAAGGAACGAATGCATGCAAACCCTCGCGATTGTCTTCGCAAGCTTTGTGCCGATGTTCATTCTTGAGCGCCTGTATCCTGGCCGGAAGTGGCCAGTGCGTCGGCTGTGGATTGTGCGAGCCGTTCTCTTCAACGCCATGCAAGTGGTCGCTGTCGTGTTAGCCATGATGACGTGGGACCGATTTCTGCCGGGTTTGGCCTTCTGGTCGGTTGAGGATCTTGGCCTTTGGGGCGGCGCTGCCATTGGCTATTTGGCCATCACGTTCGTTTACTACTGGTGGCATCGCGCGCGACACGAATCATCGCTGTTGTGGCGCTTGTTGCACCAGTTGCACCACAGCCCTCAGCGTCTCGAGCTAATCACTTCGTTTTACAAACACCCTTTGGAGATCGTGCTGAATGGCATCCTGTCGAGCACGATTTTGTATGTTTTAGTTGGCGCGAATGCGGCGCAGGCTGGATTGGCAGTGTTGCTGACGGGCGTCGCCGAGCTGTTCTATCACTGGAATGTGAGAACGCCACATTGGATCGGGTTTTTTGTCCAGCGTCCTGAAAGCCATTGTGTGCATCATGCGCGTGCTGCGCACACGATGAATTATTCAGACCTACCGCTGTGGGACATGCTGTTCGGTACGTTTCATAACCCGCGCGAGACGTCCTTCGACTGCGGTTTCGCTGGCGATGGCGAATTGCAGATAGGCCGGATGTTGCTCGCTTGTGAGCCTGATGTAGAGGAGTGCGACGATGCGTCACACGATTAAATTTATTGTCTTGTTCGGGCTAGCGCTGCTGGCGCCGGTGGCGAATCTCGCTGGGTGTCAATCAGTACAAGCATTGGCGCTGGCGACGCAGGCGTCACCGGCGATGAAAGTGTTTACGACACAAGATGGCTACGAGACGTTTTCGCCGCGCTTCCATTTGCAGTGGACTGAGGCGGGTGAGCCACGAGTATTGACGTTGACGCCAGCCGTCTACGCGGATCTGTTGGGTCCGTACAACCGTCGCAATGCTTATGGCGCCGTGTTGTCGTACTCACCGGTGCTCTCGGCGAATGCGGCGACAAGAGAGATGCACGCGGCGGTAGCGCGCTACGCACTCTGCGGGGATGCGCCGGTACTAACAGAGCTGGGTATTGATCGTCGACACGTTGACGGTTCGGTGACCGTCCGGATCGAGCCACGCCGTGCGATCGATACGAAGTGGGTCTTAGAATATGCGGTGTCATGCGATGAGTAGCCGGTGGACGTGGCGTCAGTACGCCGTTTTTCGTGTGCTCTTTGGTGTCTATCTTCTGGTGCACTTCTTACAGCTCCTGCCATGGGCGAGCGAGTTGTTTTCGAGTGGCGGGATGTTGCCTGTTGCATCGGCGAGTCCCTTCATTGGTGTGTGGCCGAATCTCTTGGCGTGGTTCGATAGTCCGCTTGTGGTTGTGAGCCTGATTGGCTCAGGCGTCGTCGGCGCCTTGTTGATCATTGCCGGACGATTCGATCGGTTTGCAGCCGTCTGGTTGTGGTTCGTGCTCGCTTGTCTGTTTGGGAGAAACCCACTCATTGCGAATCCAAGCCTCCCGGTCGTCGGTTGGATGTTGCTATTTCATGCGCTATTACCGCGGCCACAGGAAGCGTGGGAGGCACAAACCCGCGTGGCCGCGTCGCTGCCGAGATTGCATGTGATTGCTGCGTGGTTTCTTTTGGCCGTCGCGTACAGTTATAGCGGATGGACCAAGCTGTTCAGCGATGCATGGTTGCAAGGCGAGACGGTTCGGTGGGTGTTAGAAAACCCGCTGGCGCGCGATACGTGGCTTCGGACCGCGCTCCTTGAGACGCCTGCCTGGCTGTTGAACAGTGTGACGCTTGGAATCTTGTTGCTGGAGCTACTGTTCGTGCTGCTTGCGCTGAGCGCGCGGCTGCGTCCATGGATATGGCTTGGCATGCTAGCGGTGCAGTTTGGGTTTCTCACGTTGCTGAACTTTGCCGACCTGACGATACCGATGTTGTTACTGCATTTGCTGACCTTCGACCCGAAATGGTTACCGGCTCGATCGGCTGCCACTGTTGGGACGATCTATTACGACGGAGAATGTGGGCTGTGCCATGCGTCAATTCGTTTTGTATTGGCGGAAGATCAGCAGTCGTTATTTCGGTTTTCGCCCTTACAAGGCGATGTAGGACGCCGCGACTTACCAGAGTTGGCTGATGCGCCAGATTTCGATTCCTTCATCGTCGTCACGCCGGATGGCCAACGTTTGGAGAAATTCGTCGCGGTTCGTTACGTGCTGAATGCGCTCGGTGGCGTGTGGCGCATGTTGGCTTGGCTGCTTCGGTGCGTACCGACTCCAGTCGGTAACTTTGGGTATTCGCTTGTCGCTCGACATCGGCAGCGCTTTTTCGTAAAGCCAGACGGACTTTGTCCGATTATGCCACGTGAATTCGCGATGCGTTTTGAGGGATAGTGGTACGTGTCGCAGCGAGCAGAAAATTGGCGAGTATTTTCTCTTCACTCGAGTTGGTCGTTCAGGGGCTTGTCCAAGTTAGCAACCTACAAGTTACTCTCTCGCCCCATCTAGTTGCACCAAGGTTCTATTGTCCAAGATTAAGTTTATGGAGCCTCCAGCCAATGCGACGCTTAGCCACTCGAAAGTAATTCCTTCTCGTTCAACCAGAAATGATACCGGGTGCTCTAGGGGATGATATTCAGTCGTTCTCACCAGTTGGGTATTTCCGACAAGTGAAAATAACTTCTTAATTTCTAGGTCGTCGGAATCGATTGCAAGAATGCGATTTTCGACTTGCTTCTGATAACTTCCCAGATCAGTGAAACAAGAAGTTGATACTTGCGAATTCAGTAGCCAACACGCAATGATCTCATCGTCACTTGCTTCAGCTATATCAAGGAGCTCTGCTACAGGGTAACGAAGCGATTTCCATAATTCGTGAATATCATCTCTTTGAAGCACTCTGCCAACTTTTGACGCTGATGCATGGTATCGATCGGATAGGTCAGTAAATCTCGGGATCAACAGGAACTTAGATCCATACGTCTTTAGCTCATGCGGGTACGGCCGCCTCCCTCCATAGTTCAGTCTAAGAACGACACCTCCGGCAACGGATGTCACTAAGTCATCTGCTTTACCTTCAAACAAGCATGAATCATGCGACTCAAGTCTCAAGAATTGGCTGTAACCTTCGCCACTAAAACTCCAACGTAAAGTCTTCTTTGTCATTGGCTGATACATTCCAATCCTGGTAGCTCCAAACGATTCGATGATCTATCCCAATCGCTATTTCGCATGAAGGATTGCCCCATCATCATTGCCCAACTTGGATTGCCGTATGACTGAATCATCTGGTGTCGATGCCGTCACATGTCAGATAGGAAGCTGGCTAATTTTCGTTGGTGACGAAGAGCGTGACGAAAACAGCCCCAAACAGCATGGGCTGTACAAAGTCGACGATGGTTGATGCTAGGTTCTTTCCGGCATTGAGCTCTGCGATAAGAATTGGCGCGAAGATTGTCAGATAAGAAATCGCAAACAACCATCTGGCCCAGCCAAAAAAAGGTGCTATTGCAATTGCCAATAAAAGACAAACCGAGGCTCCCAAGCCCAATAACGTAGGAAAGACAAATGGTGGTAGTGGCTTTTCGTAGGTAGCAATCCAAGAATCGGTTCCTGCTGGTGCCAAAATTCCAATGCTCACTGCGAGCAGCAAAGAGAAACAAATGGCCATTTGTGATTTGCTTGGCTTTCGTGCCTGTGGCTTAGTTTCGCTAGTCATTTTTTTACAACTCCAGAGATTCTTGGGCGTGACTCCAGCAGATAAAAATTGTGCCGAGCAAACTCAGTGACTGTCCAAGCTAGCCCTTCCATGAGCAGAGTTATTGGCTCATGAGGCAAAGTGCCGGTCCACATTACTTCCATTACTTATCCACATTACTTTTGCGCGAGCACCAATAACTCGCTCATCAAGATGCCGAATATATGTCCGAGCTCCGTTTCTCAACGACAAAAAAAATTACTGGCAATATCGGAAGCGTCCATATATGTCCACGAATACGGCCACTAATCTCGCCATCTCACTAAAACAAAAATGGCAAACGCCCACATCGCAACCGCAATGCCCGCATACAATAGCTGATCTTCCCCGCCAACTAAGAACGGGAAGAAAAAGAGCGTGTAATTTAGCGCGATGATCCAAGGGGCCTCTCTCGCAGTACGCCATTTCTTCTTCACTTGCATGAATCACCGCTTATCGACGGTGTATGTATCCTTAGTCTTATTCCTGGCTTAGTGCCGCTCCAAACAAAACCGATGAACTCTCTCGTAACTTCGTCGCCGTTCTCTTTCATTGTGCCGAGCAAACTCTGTGCCTGTCCAAGCTAGCCTGCACCCGAAAGAAGATTCAATCGAACAGAACGAAAAAACAGCGAATCCATAGATCCGCTGTTTTTGTCCTGTGTGTCGCCAATATCGGTAAGTCTTGTGCCGAGCATACTCTGTGCCTGTCCACGTTAGCCGCCTTCTACGTTAGCCGCGCACGTTAGCCGCGTGGCTTGTTAGCATCATCTTCATTCCACAAAGAAATTTGGTGACCCTCGCCATACTCCGCAATTACTTTCTTGCGCGCTTCGCTGATCGTCGGTGCATATATCTTTAGTCTTATTCCTGGCTTAGCGCCGATCCAAATAAAACCGACAAACTCTCTCGTCACTTCGCCGCAGTTTTCTTTCATTTACTTATTTCCCAAACGGTGCCAAACAAGCCCCACTATCGCAGAATCCTCCGATAATGGTTCCTGGTCCATTCAAGATCTCACGAGCTTTGTCTACCGATATCGTCGACAAATCGTGAATATGAACGCCGGGAATGTCTCCAAACATTTCAATATCATCCAACAAAAGCGCTCCATCTGGAACTATCGATCCTGTCGGGGCGCCGTGGACGCCGGTGAAAATATGAACATCATCACCGCGCGCAACTCCTGAGTTAACGATTCCGGTGAAGTCTCTCTGACTTATTTTACCGGTGGAGGTGAAAATTCGACCCCCAGCCGCATTTGTACCAGTCTGTTCGATTACGCCACCGAGGCGACTTAGGCCTCGTGCCGTTCCACCATTTGGGACAGCGGTTGAGAGTCTACTGACCTTTCGAGCTTCACTCACGAGCGGGACTACACCAGCCCATCGCCAAACGCCCGTTACCTCCTCCCCAGTAAACATGTCTCTACCGGTTACTGCAACGTATAAATCTGCGTACACACTGGCGGGTGTGAAGCCGACACAGAAAGATACGTATTCATCGAAGCCTGTCCAGTCAAGAGGCGGCTCATCCCCGTAGGGGCGTCCCGTCATAGGATTGGTGTACGGCGTGTACGGCGACAACCCATACGGATCAATCGCATTCACGGGATTGTTGCCGGCATACGCGTATCGGTTTAGCCCACCGTTTAGTCCGATAGGATCAGCAGATAAGTACCGACCGGTGAGCGGGTTGTAGTAACGGAAATAGTTGTAGTGGAATCCGGATTCGCTATCGAAGTATTGCCCCGGGAATCGAAGATTGAACGGAATCGAGCCACCTGGAGCGTCACTGGACCACGCGTTGGGCGTCGCCGACCATGCAACCTGACCTAAGGTATTGGTCAGTTTCTCAGGTCGACCGAGATGGTCGTTGTGCACGTTGTAGATGCTGCCACCACGGACAATCGCGATCGGTTCACCATTCAAGTAAATGTAGTCAATGGTCCCCTGGCTGCCACGCTCGTGTAGTAAGCGAGCACCCGAGCCATAAACAAAGCGTTGATTGAACGAGCCACGGAGTTTGTAGACGCGCTCACCGAACGCATTGTAGTAATACCGGGTATTGCTCGGGCGACTTCGGTAGAGGCGATCGCGTTGATCTCGGTCCATGTACGTATTGCCGTAGCGCGTAACCATCGAGCCGGCCGAGTCCCAACTGAGGGACGTACCGCTATGCGACGACAATCGGTTTGACGTGCTGAAATAATTGTAGCTCGTGCTATTGCGTGTCTTCCGGTTGCCGTTGTCGTCGTAGGTGTAGTTGAATGTGCCATCGGGCCCGGAGTGATAGTCCAGTCGGTCCATCACGTCGTAGTCGTAGTTCCTTACCTGATTGGTCAGACCGTCCGTGATACGTGTGATGTTGCCGTTCGCGTCGTGTTGATACGTTTTGACGAGTACGTTCCCCGAGACGATCTGCTCAAGTTCATAGTCAACGTCATAATCGAGTGAGCGAGTCGAGGTATGAAAGCGACTGTCGCCGAAGACCATTCGACTCATCGGCCCGAAGGGCTTGTACTCAACGCCGCTGACAATATCGCGACGGGAGAAAGACGGGTGCTGCGCCTCAATTTTCTCGACACGTCCCGCTGCGTCATAGCTGTAGTACAAACGTGTGCCACCCGGCATCAGCATCTGCGCCACACGACCGCCGATGTCGTATTGATACTCAAGGGTCATCGTTTGGCCAGAGACGACGATGGTACGCTTGACAACTTCACCCGCCTGGTTGTACTCAAACGTCGACGCGCCCGAGTCATCCGTCACGTGGTACAAATAGCCGGGTTGACTCGTATCATAGGTGTAAACAGTGTCAGGTCCTGTTGGGTGAACGATTCGCTTGATGCGGTTTAGCGCGTCGTATTCAACATAGTTGGTCGTAAAGCGACCGTTGTTATAGGTCAACATGTTACCCGCGGAGTCATAGGTTGCACTGCGCGTCGAAGAGTCTGGGGTTGATTCGCTCGCTTTTTCCGAGAACCCACTAACCGCATAGTTGGTGATGGCATTGACCGGGTCATTGACTGACTGGAGCGCGCCATTCGCGTCATAACCGAAGGTAGTGATGCCGCCGTCGGGCTGGTTGTTCTGCTTGAGCTCGTTTCGCTCGTTGTATTGCTGAGTGGACTGATAATTGCGTGCTGTCTTGAA
>JBCAZB010000022.1:0-14570 GCA_038533315.1 Pseudomonadota bacterium
ACTGAACAGTGGTGTCTTCGGTGGTCGTGAGTTTGGTTTGGCCGCGGAGTACTCGCCGCTGGTCGATCTGTTCAACGCCGGTGAGCTCGCGGTTGTTGGTGGCGTCGGGCCGCTCATCCAACCGACCACACGTCAACAGTTTAACAACCGGTCAGTGCCGCTGCCGAAACAGCTGTTCTCGCACAACGACCAGCAATCGACGTGGATGTCATTCAATACCGAAGGCGAGCTGCAAGGCTGGGGTGGTCGATTCATTGATCGTATGAAGGCATCGGATCCGGCGCTGCGTACCGATCTCGCCGCCATTACGACATTTGGCAATACCGTGTTTCTGAGCGGCGCTGGCGAGGCGCCATTCGCCTTGTCTTCGTCTGGTGCTTTGCCGATTCGAATTCTCGAGACGCGCAACATGTTGGGTACTACCAGCGAGCACGACGCTGTCCGCGATCAGATCGAATCGATCCTGACCGCGACCGGTGGTTCCTCCGAAAACCTCTTCGCAAATGATTTCCTGTCACTGCAGAATACCGGAATTAGTGTGAGCCAGGACTTCCGTGAGTTCTATGAAGACCGGACGCCACTGGCGACTCAGTTTCCGGGTGGACAGGCTGGTGGGCAACTCCGTGCGGTCGCTGAAGCAATCTCTCTTCGCAACGAACTCAATGTATCCCGTCAGGTCTTCTTCGTTGGTATGGGTGGTTTTGACAGTCATAGCAATCAGGCACAGTCGCTACCTGCTTTGCAACAGCAGCTTGTCGGCGGCATCACGGCCTTCCGCGATGCGATGGTCGAGCTTGGTGTCTGGCAGGACGTGACGCTGTTTACGGCGGCAGATTTCGGTCGCACCCTGAATGACAATGGGGATGGTTCTGACCACGGCTGGGCGGGTCACCATTTCGTGGCCGGCGGCAGCGTACGGGGCCAGCGTGTCTACGGTAGTTTCCCGAGTTCTGATATCAGTGCGCCGGATTACACAGACGATCGCGGTCGCCTGATTCCCGGCGTGTCAGTAGAGCAGTATGCAGCAACCCTAGGCGGATGGTTCGGGCTAACGCCCGCTGAGCTTAACGATGCGCTGCCTAACCTCGGCAACTTCAACAGTGCTGATCTTGGGTTCATGACAGGCTAGGGCGTTACTTGCAATTGATGATGCTGTTGCCCCGACAGTCCCTGTCAATGCAGGCGGGTGCTATGCTCCACAGGTCAAGTTCGCCAAGTGGGCTGCATGCGTACACGCCATATCGAAATTTTCCATGCGATTTACGCCGCAGGTTCTATTAGTCAGGCTGCCAGCGTTCTTAACGTATCCCAACCGGCCTTGTCGAAAGCGCTTCGGCTCGCTGAGCAAGAGCTCGGTTTCCCGCTGTTCGAGCGCGCTGCGTCCGGGCTTGTGCCGACGCGCGAAGCGGACGAGTTGTACGCGGCAGCGTCGCGCGTGAAAGCCGAGTTAGCGACGTTTCAGGCGGTTGCGCGCGATGTTCAGCTGCGCAGAAGAACGTCTGTGCGCATTGCCATGGCGCCGAGCATTGCGATGTCTGTCGGCGCCAATGCGGTGGCGCGATTTGCTGAACGCTATCCGGATATCAATTTGCACGTAGAGACGATGCACTATGACGATGTCGTCACCGCATTGCGCGATGAGACGATCGATGTGGCGGTCATGTACCATCCGAGCAGCCGGCCAGGTCTCCGCGTGGTGCCGCTAACGGAAGGCAAGTTTGTCTGTCTCGTAAAGGCGGATTCTCCTCTGGCTGCCCAAGGTGCGGTATCGCTTGCCGATCTTGTCGGGCATCCAATTATTCAACTGAGCACGCAGGCGCCACTCGGCCAGCTGCTGAGTCAGCATGTCGATGCCCAGCACCCGCCGTCACGCGTCATCGTCGCGAATACCTATTACCTCGCGTTGTCGATGGCCGAGCGAGGGCTCGGTTTAGCTGTAGTTGACGAATTTGCCGCGCAGCTTTCTACCAGCGATCAGGTCGCGATTGTACCTTTGCGCGAGGGGCCGACCTTTGATGTTGGGGCCATGCTGCGGGAGGGGCATAGCCTATCCAAAGCCGAGGCCGAGTTGCTCGACGACTTTGGTCACGCACTGTCGGCCTGATTAGTACATAACCAAAAGTTATACCCCTCTTCTAATTTGTCGCTTGATAGCGACAGGCGCTCTGTGACACGTTGTCTCTGGCTTAGAAAAAGAAGGGGAGCTAACCATGATCCGGTATTCGAAGTTGCTAGGGGGTGCCATCTTGTTGTCACTACCCGCAGTTGCGTTGGCACAACAAGATGAGTCGGGCGGGGACGATACGTTAGAAGAAATCATTGTTGTCGGATCTCAGATCAAGGGCTCCGATATTGGCGGTGCGCTGCCGGTGTCCGTGTTGAGCGCCGAGGATATTGAACTGACTGGCGTGACAAGCGGCGAGGAGCTCCTGCGCTCGATCCCTCAAATCGGTGCGGTGACTTTCAACGAGGCCTCGTTCACCGGCGTTAACGGTGCGCGCGGCGACATCGGTTCGATCAACCTGCGTGGCATTGGAACGGGCAATACGCTGGTGCTCTTGAATGGTCGTCGATTGGTTTTGCACCCGGGCACGCAGGTCGAAGATTTTGTACCCGTCGTCACCGTCAACTCCAATGCGCTGCCCATCACTGGTATTGAGCGGCTTGAAGTCCTGCGGGATGGCGCTGCGGCGATTTACGGTACCGACGCGGTTGCTGGCGTTATCAACACCATCACCGAGACAGACTACGAGGGGCTGTCTGTCTCTTTGCGCAACAGTCAGTCGCAAGACACTTCGCTGGACGAATGGACGGGCACCGTCAAGTTCGGCAAGGACTTCAACGATGGTCGGACCAATCTTTCTGTGTTTGCGAATTTTCTCGATCGCAGTTCGATGCCAGCAACCGAGCGACAGTACTCGGGCACAGAAGACCTGCGTCCGTTTTTCGAAGGTACGCCGTTCGAGGGTGATACACAGCTTCGCAATTTGAGCACGCAAACTCAGTTCGCAGAGTTTCGTGCCTTAGGTGGCGCTATCGCCGCTATTGGTGACGATGACTTCCATATTCAGCCAAATTCGCTGGATGGATGCTTGGTCGATCTCGGCAACGGTGTTTGCGCCGATAACGGCGGCAGTATCGATACAGCATTGCGCCTCAACCGATCTCGTTATCGGGACTTAGTGGGCAACACCGAGCGCCAGAATATGATGGTGTTCCTGAACCACGACTTCGAAACGGGCAATCAATTTTTCGGTGAGTTCACCTACTACCATTCGGACTACAACAAGCAGCGGGAGACAGCGCAGGTGCTCTCCAGTGGTCGTTTTGTAGTGCCTGCAACAGCTTTCTACAATCCTTTCGGTGTGGATCTCGAGGTACGCGATTATCGTGCGCTCGATGCGGGCCCGCGGATGATCAATGTTGAAAACGATAGTTTCCGTGTGCTGGGTGGCTTGCGTGGTCAGTTCGGCAACTGGGACTGGGAGACGGCAGCGCTGCACTCGAGGTCCGAAACAACGGATATCACCAATCGCATGAGCACCACACTGTTCCAGCGTGCCATTGCGAGAACGACGCCCGATGCCTACAACATATTCGCGGGCGGAGACATCAACGATACCGACGCGCCCAATACCACGGCTAACTCGCAAGCGACGATCGACAGTTTCGTCGTCCCGGTTTCGCGCATCGGTAGCACAGAACTCACGCTCGCAGACCTGAAACTATCGAATGGCAGTCTGATGTCGATGCCGGCTGGCGATCTTGGTATTGCGTTTGGACTCGAGTTCCGACGCGAGGAGTTTGTCGACGATCGGGATGATCGTCTGGATGGTTCGATTCAATTCACTGACATCGTGACCGGCAATGTCATCGGCAGTGATGTCGTCGGCTCAAGCCCGACGCCGGACACGCGCGGTGATCGTGATGTGGCATCAGCGTATGTCGAGTTCGCGATTCCTCTCGTATCGGAGTCGATGGATATACCGCTCGTCAATAACCTCGCGGCGCAGTTTGCTATCCGGTCTGAGAGTTACTCCGATGTCGGCAGCGTCACCAAACCGAAGTTTGCGTTGTCCTGGTATTTGCATCCTGACTTCCAAGTCCGGGCAGCGTATTCAGAAGGTTTCCGCGCGCCGAATCTGGAGCAAATCAATGCGACAGGCATTCGCCGCGTTAACGGCGGTCGTGAGGACTGGATCGTCTGTGAGGCGACAGCCAGAGCCAACGGCAGTGCATTCGATACTGGTGACTGCGACGGTGCTTCGGTAGAGAGTGTTCGCTCGGGTGGGCCTGATCTGCAGCCCGAGGAAAACGAGAACATCACCGTCGGCTTCGTCTTCCAGCCGTCATTCATCGATGGTCTGACGCTTACGGTAGATTGGTGGGAGATTCAACAAACGGATGTCGTCGGTATTTTTGGCGATCAAAACCAGATCTCTCTGGACTACCTCCTGCGTCTGCAAGGTAGCTCTAATCCGAACGTGATTCGGGCGAACCCCGACGCCGATACAACGGCACTCTTCACGGCCGCGGGTTTAGCGCCCGCCGGTGAAATCATTGAGGTCAGAGATAGCTTCACCAACCTGACGCCGCGTGAGTTCAAGGGTCTGGATATTGGTATCGCGTACAGCTTCGATACCGACCGGTTCGGGAACTTCGATTTCGCATTCAATGCCGCGCATCTTGATACCGCCTTCCAGGAGCCATCGCCGCCAGCGGCACAGCTGATCGCTGCGATTGATGCCGGCAATATCAACGAAGCGGTTGACGTACCTGGTGCAGCTAGCCTGATTGAGCAAAACGGGCGCCCAGAGTGGCGTTCTACCGCGAGTTTGAATTGGCGTAAGGGGCAATGGGGCGCTGGTGCGTTCTACACCTACGTCGGCGAAGTGATCGATACGTCCGTGACCGGCCCGGATGACGAGATATTCGTCGTCGATGCCTTCGATACGCTCGCCGTGTATGGACAGTACACGTTCAGCGAATGGCTGGGCGGCGACACGCGTGTACGACTCGGTGCGCGCAATGTGTTTGATGAAGACCCGCCAATCGCTGACGAATTCGCTAGCGGCTATTTCGATACGTTGCACACGAACCGCGGCAGATTTCTCTACATCGACCTGCGTAAAGACTTCTGATTACCAATTCCCGATCGCCATGCTCTCGTGTGTGGCGGTCGGGCATGAGGCAAGGTTATGCACATTGTCGTCATTGGAGCGGGCGTTGTCGGTGTGACAACGGCCTATGTGTTGGCGCGTGACGGTCATACGGTCAGTGTCATTGAGCGTGCTCCACAGACCGCTATGGAGAGCAGCTACGCCAATGGAGGGCAGTTGTCGTTCACGTTTGCAGCACCGATGGGTACACCCGCGATACTGAAAAAGTCATTCGGTATTTTGGCGGGGCAGGATCCTGCGTTTCATTTGTCGCCCGGGTTCCTGTTGCGTCACCTGCGTTGGTCCTTGCAATTCGCGCGTGCTTGTTTGCCCGCAGCGGCTGCCGCCTATGGTCAGCGACTACTTGAGTTGACCGCGGCTTCGCGCGTTGCGCTGGATCGTCTGGCGAGTGATACCGACATCGAGTTCGCGCGCCGTCAATCTGGAAAGCTCATTATTTTCGCGACGAGCCGTGCGCTTGCCGCGGCCAGCAAGGAATATTCGGCGCGCGGCTTAACGATCAACCTTCTTGATGCACGTGATTGCATTGAGGTTGATCCGAATTTATCGACGTTAGACGGGAAATTTGCGGGCGGTCTGTGGATGCCCGATGATGAGGTAGGGGACGCTGAGCGCTTTAGTCGAGGACTGGCCGAGGCGAGCCGGCAACATTTCGGTGTGCGTTACCATTTCAATGAAAGCGTCGATCGTATCGCTGCGACCGACCGAGGTGTGGATGTTAAAACATCCAATGGGCGCGATCTCCGCCCGGATGCTGTCGTCATTTGCACCGGGGCCGCGGGCAAGTCATTGCTGCGACAACTGGGGATGCAACTGCCGATCGTTCCAGTGACTGGCTATAGTCTAACCGCACCACCAGGACCGTCCGCCCCCGATGTGGCTGTCACTGACGCAGACCGCAAGTTTGTTTGCTCGCGTGTTGGTGATGTCATTCGAATCGCGGGTTTCGCAGATTTTGGTCATACCGGTGATGAAACACGTCGTCGACGCATTGTGGATTTGATTCGGGTGGCGCGAGCTCGCTTTCCGGAGGCTGCGGATTATGACCACTTGCTATCAACCTGGAGCGGTGTGCGACCAGCAACGCCGACATCGCTGCCGATCGTTGGCCCGTCCCGCGTTCCCGGCGTCTATTTGAATATGGGTCATGGTATGTATGGGTGGACTTTGTCGACCGCGACCGCAGAACTCGTGGCCCGCGAAATCGGTACGCCACCGAGGAGGCAACATGCAGCCTGAGTGTTTCAAAACCGCAGTCCGTCGGACGTGCTTACTGGTTGGGTTTGTGGTGATGGCCGGCTGTGCCAGTCAGGCGCCCCGTGATCGACTGCAGTCAGAGTGCATCACGGACCGGGTACGCGTCTCAGCCAATTTTGGCGGCGGTGGCATGTTGGGCTGCGTCGCGAGGTCTTCTGATCTGATCGATGTCTGGCTGGCGCCGGAGGATATACCGATCAACCCAAGCCCTTGGTATGCGTTTGCAGTATCACCGATAACCCCTGGTCCACTAACAGTTCGCTTGAGGTACGAACATCACAAGCACCGCTATATGCCGAAACGCAAGACGCCGACGGGCGAGTGGATTGCCATTGACGAAACGGCCGTGAGTGTCACACGTGGTGGCAGGCAGGTCGTGCTGCAGCTGGAACTGGATACAAGGACCGAAGTGATTGCCGGGCAGGAATTACTGACCGTTGCCGACTACGATAGTTGGATGCGGCAATGGTCCGAGCGGGAATACGTTGAGCAAACGGAAATTGGACGGTCGCGTGAAGGACGACCCTTGCACATGCTGACGACGATGCCCGCCGAACAACAGGCAGGCACTGTCGTTCTAGTCGGTCGGCAGCACCCACCGGAACTGACTGGTGCGCTCGGAATGATAGCGTTTGTTGATGAAGTGCTCGGCGACAGTGAGTTGGCAAAACGCTTTCGCTCCCGCTTTGGGCTTTCGATCGTGCCGTTAATGAACCCGGATGGCGTCACGCGCGGGCATTGGCGTCACAACACCGGCGGTATCGATTTGAATCGTGATTGGGGGCCATTTGCTGAGCCCGAAACACAGGCGGTGCTGGCGATGATCAATGCGCTCGCCGAGTCTCCGAAGACGTCCCCGCTAGTATTTCTTGATTTTCATTCCACGCGTCGAAATGTATTTTATACGCAGTTAGTGGGTGAGGATGGCACCGATTACGGTTTTACTGCGCAGTGGCTGCAGCGTAGCCGCGAACGATTGTCTGACTACTCATTCGAGCGCGCCGAGCGACACCAGACTGAACTTGCGACATCAAAGAATTACATGCACGGCCGTTTCGCGATACCCGCGATCACTTACGAGGTTGGTGACGAAACGGACCGGTCAGCGTTGGCGAACGCAGCCCGCGTGTTTGCACAAGAGATGATGAGGATATTGCTCGAGGAGCACGCCTCACCGTGATGGCATTACTGAGTCTTTTTGCTGTGGCTAGTGTCGCAGTGCTTAGTGCCTGTGCAAACAGCAAACCTGTCGCGGATCTAGCGATTATCAATGGCGTTGTCTTCGTCGGGGACGGCGCACCCGGTTATACGGCCGATGTAGTGATAACCGGCGATCGTATCGTTGCTGTGGGGCGTTCGGCGCGTCACGGTTATCGCATCCGCGAAACGATAGACGCGGTTGGTCGCACTGTGTCGTCGGGATTCATCGATCCGCATACCCATGCTCTGTCGGCATTGAATTATCTAGAGGCACCGCAGCCGCTTGAGCATTATTTGCGACAGGGTGTCACGACGCTTGTCATCGGCAATGACGGCGGTGGCCCGCCGACGATTGCTGAGCGTCGATCCCATCTACGTAGGCTCAAGATGGGCCCGAATGTGGCGCAGTTTGTCGGACACAATGCCCTGCGTGAGAGAGTCATCGGTTTGGATAATCGTGCACCGACACCGTCGGAGTTATCGGAAATGACAGCGCTCGCAGAGCAAGCGATGCAAGAAGGGGCACTCGGTCTTTCAACGGGTCTGTACTACCCACCTGGGGTGTACGCAACGACGGATGAGGTTGTCGCGCTCGCGCGTGTCGCGGCCCAATATGATGGGTTGTATGAGAGTCACTTGCGTGATGAGAGTAGTTACTCGGTTGGCTTGCTGGCTGCCGTAGACGAGGCATTGGAGGTTGGTCGTCGGAGCGGCGCACGCGTGCATATTGCACATATCAAGGCGTTGGGCGTCGATGTCTGGGGGTACAGTGAGCGCGTGATTGATCGCATCGAAACCGCGCGCGCTGCGGGGCAGGTCGTTACAGCGGATCAGTATCCGTGGCGGGCGTCGGGCACCCGATTAGGCAATGCGTTGTTACCCGGCTGGTCGCGTGCCGGTGGACGGGGCGCACTGTTGCAGCGCCTGGAAGCCCCCGAGTTGCTGGCTAGGATTCGCGAGGAAATGGGTGACAACCTGCGTCGCCGGGGTGGCGCAGACGCGATTCTGCTGACGTCGGGATCCTTTGCGGGGCAGACGCTCGCTTCGGTGGCGACAGCGCGGGCAGAACCGGCGCTTGCGACGGCTCTAGCACTAATACGAGACGGCGAGACGCGCATCGCGTCATTCAACATGCACGAGGATGATATCCGGCAGTTCATGCGTCAGCCGTGGGTGGTGACCAGTTCGGATGGAACGCGGGGACATCCTCGATTGTTTGCCAGTTTCCCGCAGAAGTTTGCCGCGTACGTGCAAGAGCAGAACGTTCTGACGATGCCAGAGTTTATTCAACGCAGTAGTGCGACAACGGCTGACCTACTCAAACTCTGCGATCGTGGTCGGTTGCGTGTTGGCGCTTTTGCGGATGTTATCGTGTTCGACCTGGCAAGCTTTGCTCCGCAGGCGGACTTTGAAACGCCGGATCGTTTGTCGGTCGGCGTGCAGCATGTGATTATCAACGGCGAAGTCGTGATGCGCGATGCCAAGCTCAAACAAGCCGGTGCGGGACGCGCGCTCTCGCGAGGACAGTGTGATAGTGAGCCAGCTGGGGTGAGGCAATGAACAATTCGATAGCTAACGTATCTCCATGGCACCGATACTGGTTTGGTATCGCGCTGTGGAAACGCATCATGTTGGCGTTAGTGCTGGGTATCATCGCTGGCCTGTGGTGGGGCGAAGGTGCGACGACAATCCAGTGGGTTGGCGACATGTTTCTTCGCAGCATTCGCATGCTGGTTGTGCCGCTGATTTTGACAACGCTGGTATCCGGCGTCGTCTCCATGGGCACGCCCAGTAAACTGGGTTCGATTGGCACTAAGGCGCTCGGCCTTTACCTGCTGACAACCGCGCTCGCGATCATTATCGGTATGACCTTCGCGGTGCTCTTGAAGCCAGGTGAAGGCGTTACGCTCTCGGAGGCAGCGCCCAGAGTGCTGGGTGAGAGCATACCGCTCGGCGAGCGACTGATGGGTATGATCCCGACCAATCCGTTTGCCGCGCTCGCTGACGGCAATGTGCTGGCAATTATTGTGTTCGCGGTACTACTAGGTATCGGTATTCTGCTGGCCGGTGAGCCGGCAAAAATCTTGCGCAATGTCTTCGACGCAGCAGCTGAAGTCATGCTTCGGTTAACGTTCATCGTGATGGAGTTGGCGCCATTTGGTGTGTTTGCGTTGATCGCGGTCGTCGCGGGTTCGCAAGGCGCCGCTGCGCTGCTGCAAGTCGTCACACTGGTGATCGCCGTTTATGGCGCCTGCGTTGTGCATATCGTTGTCGTGCAGTACGGCATGGTGACATTGCTCGCGCGTCTCTCACCGATGCCATTTATTCGCGGCGTCGTCGACCCGCAACTGCTGGGATATTCAACGTCGTCCAGTGCAGCGACGTTGCCAGCGACGATGGCGGCCGCCGAGGAAAATCTCGGTATTGGTAAGTCGGTCAAGTCTTCGGTGCTGCCGCTGGGTGCTACAGTCAATATGGACGGCACGGCGCTATACGTAGGCATTGTCTCGATTTTTTCAGCGCAAGCGTTTGGTGTGCCGTTGTCTGCGGCGGACTATGTGACCATTGGTCTAACGACGACGCTCGTGTCGATTGGGTCGGCCTCGGTGCCGTCGGCCTCATTGTTTCTACTAGCGGCCGTACTCACCAGTATTGGGCTCACTGAAGCGCAAACCGCAATCGTGGTCGGGTTTATTCTGCCGTTCGATCGTGTGCTCGACATGATGCGCACGGTCGTTAACGTGACGGGCGATCTAGCGGTCGCCACGACGGTAGCAAGGTACGAGCAGGATATTGATCTCGATGTGTATCGCGCGGAGCCGGACTTGTAGGGGCGGGTCGAAATGATCGAACCGTCTCGATGCGCTCAGTCGTCGTTAGCTGGCCCAGCGAATGATCAATAGCGTTAGCAAGTAGCCGTAACCAATGACTGTCAGCAAGTGCAGCGCGACGCCGCTAGGCACGTCGCGTTTCTCACCCAAGCAAAGCGCGAATGCCGAGATTGCATGCCAAATCGTCAGTAGTGTCGACAACGGCAGTATCAACAGTGCACTTAACTCATATGCGGCAAGGCGCTCCGGGTCTTTGTAGGCAACGTCGGGTTTGGGTTGCAGCAAGTCCATAATGGGCTCGTTGTCACCAATGTACTCGCCGAGCATTCGGCGTGTGTAGCGGGTGTAGAGAAAAACTGCGGTTCCCATCGCCGAGATTGTCATCAGAAACAAAATGTATGTCGGTGCGTCTTTCAATGACATTACTGGGCACTTACCGCGCGTGATGTGCGATTTTTGAAAAAGCGTCTCCAATCACACGAAACGCGTTCGCTCCTTGTTAGTCGCTAAGGGTTGTTGGGCCGACGTTGTTGCGAATATTCAGCACAAATACGGGTCCGAATTGAACCGTCTGCTTCGCGCCCGCGAGCTGAAACGTATAGCCCGCTTCGCCAGCGGCGTAATCACGGTCGGCTATCGCGGTGACAGTAAAACGTTGCCACTCATCTGTTAACGTCGCCGGCTGCAATGCAGAGAGTGGTGTATAAGGCGCCGCATTCATCTGTAGCCCGGCGTTTGAGATGACACCGTCGCCCTTCATTACTCGCGCCCAGTAGGCTAGCACCAGTGTATCGCCATTGTTGAGCGCGACCGTCAGCGGCCCGGATAATCCGGCATCCCAGGGATTGTTCCCAACGCGAGATAGTTTCGCTTCGATCGCCATTCCACCGGGTACGCTGTCGTCTTTGCGGCGCTTGATTTTGACAGCGCCGTAGTGCGTCAGTTGTTCCGGAAAAGGTGACATCATCAGTTCACCGTCATGCCCTGCGTCCTGACGCAGCTGATTGAAAGCGGACTCAAGTGACTGGCCCTCGTAAGAGACTGGTACTTGTTCGCTCGGTTGAGTGACGGGCCGGTCAGCAACCGCGCTACCATCGGGATTCATGCCTAAGGCGCCTAGTTTTTGGGTATCCCATTGTTCAGCTTCAGCATCGAAGAATGGGAATGTAGCGGTAAAGCTCCAGACGCACCAGCGAATGCCGGCGGCCTCAAAGGCTTTGCGCGTCTCGTAGGTGTAGTTGACAACATCATCGTAGGGGGCTTTCTGGTAAGCGCCGATCTCGCCGAGGAATACGGGGAAGCCAAGTGCGTCTTGTGCAGCCTTGGCATCGGCAGCCGCCTTGGCGAGCTCTGCGCGATCTTGCGCGCTACCCCAGCGTACGACACCGCTATCTTTCAAATTCGTCCAGGAGGCCTTTTGATGAGTGAACTTGAATGGATCGTAATAGTGAAACGTGTGTACCTGATTCGGGTCGTCGATAGTCGGTATCGTATCCAGCGTCCGCAGCCCCGACCAGTTGTCTCCGCCCATGATCAATATCCGCGTCGGATTGGATTCACGGATTTTCCAGAACCCCTCCGTCACGATCTCTCGCATCAAGTCGCCTTTGAAGGCGTCGTTCGGTTCATTGACAACTTCGAAGTAGACCGTTTCCGGTAGGTCTTGGTAGCGCGACGCGATTTGCGACCAAAGCGCCACAAATTTTTCTCGCGCCTTTTCGGGGTCGCTGTTGAGCTCATCAAAATGATGGATGTTGATAATCACCTGAAGATCGTTGTCCAGCGCTTGATGGATGACCGCGGTTACCCGCGAGAAAAATGTCTCATCGATACGGTAGTCCGGCGCACCACCGGTATGTGCGCTCCAGCGAATCGGGATGCGCACCGTATCGAACCCCGCTTTGGCGATAGCCTCAAATGATGATGCTTGTATGGTGTGGCCCCAGGCGCCTTCTTCTGGCGCATCCAGCGCATTACCCATATTGATGCAGCGTTGTGTGTTGAACGTGTCTGCCTGCAAGTTGCTTGTCAGGCAGCCGAACGCAAAGGCGAGCGCTAGCGTGAGTCGTCGTTTCATGATGTCCCCTAATGCATCGCGCGACCGAGCGGCTATCTGTGTCGCGTCCCGGTTGGAGTATAGCAAGCGTTGGATGGCGGCTGGATTGACTGTTCGTCGCCGGGAGCTTCGAATTCGCGGGGCCTATCGACACTTGAATACCGACGTGCATTGCGTCACGGTTGTGCACTATATGAATATGGACGGGGGTCGCTATGCGACGGAGATCTCGCTGTAGCAGCTTGTTGGCGTTGAGTTTGGCGGTGATGACACTCGCCGGTTGTGGCGGCTCCGATGCATCTACGCCTGGAACGCTGGCAATCGCCGTCGTGGGCGAGCCGGCACCAGGGCTCGGCGATGGCTACCTGTTTGAAGGATTCGCAACCGAGTACGGTATGGGGGCATCTGGTCAGGTGATCTTCCAGGCTTCTGCCAACGTCAACAACGGTGGTCCACGTGAGCGCAAGACAGCGATGTGGTACGGCCAGCCCGAGTCGCTCAAGGTCATCGCGGAAGTGGGTCAACCCATCCCCGGTGCAAAGGACGACAATCGTATTAGTGATTTCTCGCTACTGCCTCGTATCGTGACACGCAACGGCACCGCGGTTTTCGTCGCTAGAGGAACCAATAAGCTACCCGGCTACCAGCCTCAGGTTCTGGTGGCGTACCGTGATGGCGCACTTGAGAAGATCGTCGCCAATGGTGATCCCATCCCTGTTCCGGACGGCGACGGGCGGTTGCTCAACATTAGCCAGTATGTCGCGGTTGACGATGGCGTGCTGATCATGGGCACGTTCGCGCGGCGCAAAAACGCCCTCTGGTACTGGGACTTCTCAGACCTGCGACTCGTTGTCGCTGAGGGTACGGAGGTGCCGGTTGGCGAGTTCGACTGCAAGATCCGCGGCCTGGAAAGTACGACGATCGATATCAACGCGGCGGGTTTGGCGGTCTTTCGTGCATCTATGTTTGGCAACAACTGTCGCTATAGCGGCATCGTTGGTTGGGACCGGCAGTCGGACGCGCTGATTCCGGTTGCGCTGAACCGCACGCCGATCCAGGCGGGCACCAGTCTCAATTTCCAGTCGACAACCGGCGATGCGCGCGTCTCGGACGGGGGCCATATCGCAATTCACGCGGGTATCTTTGACATGGAAGGACGACCCGGGGCGATGGATTCTACGCTTTGGCAGGCGCGTGCTGGCGGGGACAGCCAGATTCTGATCGATAAACAGACGCCGCTGCCCGATGCGCCTGCGCTCAAGCTCACCCACGCCATTCACGATAGCGGCATGGCGCCGGTAAGCGGCAACGAGCTGGTGCATTTTGTTCGCAACCACCATGACAGGATTATCTTGCGCACCACCATTGCCGAGTCACCTGCCCACGAACTCGTAGCGCATACCGGGACGGTCGTCGACGAGACTGCTGCAACGCGTATCGGTACCGCACACGTGAACCGCAGCGGCGATGTTGTCTTTGTCAGCTACAGGCGAGACGAAGGTCGTCGCAGTCCAATAGAGCAAGAACTATGGCTATCACAGCGCGGGTCATCGCTCGTCAGACTGACTTATCCCGGTGCGGCGCTAGTCGGTCGAGAAGACCAAACGATTGATCGTATCAACTTCTCTAATCCGTCACACGAACCGCGCGCGTTCAGCACGCAAGGGGGGCGCGTGCGCCAAATCTCGGACGATGGCGCAGTGCTGTTTGCCGGGCGTTTACAGACTGGGTCAAACCGCCCGAACGCGTTGTTTGTGACGCGTTTTTGATGGGGCTTTGGCCCTAGGGCTCGTTGAGGATAGTGCAATCCAGGTCGTCACCGACCCACTTGCAGTCGTCTGGCACAATACCAGTGGATCGATAATGCGCCATTAATCCCGACCGTTCGAGCAGGTCCGGGAAGCCGGGATGTTGTCGTAGGCTGACCATGCCCGGCCCCCAAAAGTGTTTGGTCGTTCCACCCCATTGCTGTTGCTTATTCGCGAAGTGAGCCATTAGGGCGTCAATACTGTCGAGTGCGGTCAGCATCAGGAACATATCCGGACT
>JBCAZB010000023.1:0-14241 GCA_038533315.1 Pseudomonadota bacterium
CGCTCATGCCCGCTTTCAAAATATTGATCATGATCTGTTCCTTTCACAAAAATTTGGCGCTAACCCACCGGGGTTGCCGCTGATGGATGGTCGCCGCCGTGTACGCTGAACCACTCTGCCCCGAGACCTTGCGAGGTTTCAAAACATCGGCTGATGCCTGCCGGAAGAGACAGCGTATCCCCGGGGTTGACCAACGACTCACCGCTGGTCGTGCGTACACACAACTGCCCGCGGTGCATTAATATGACTTCCGGCTGCGGTCGAACATGCCATCGACCCTGCGTCTGCGGCGCTGCTGTTCCATAGCGCACCTGGAAACCGTGCTGCCATGCCATCGGTGCCGCTGGAAGTTGTTCTGCATCACTGGCGGCACCGATCACAGGTGCCTGCATGATATTGCTAGTCGCGTCAGCAAATAGCTCGCCCGATCTGTAACGTACGACACAGTCTGCCAGTTCTTCGGAGTTCATCCTGCGCAATTTCGCGACGTCTACCGCGGTGGTCGGTGCCTGCGCTGTCTTGCCTGGCGGTAGTGGTCGCCCATCGCTGCCGTCGTGCAAGCTACCGTCATCCATCAATACCAGGCCGAATTCTTGCGCTTGTTCAAAAACATAGGGTGCCCACAAGACCTTGCCGGGGTCGTCGCCACCCAGTACAGCGAATAAGAATCCGGTGCTCTTGCCGATATTCTCGAAGCCTCGGAACACATGAGTTGGGATGGAAATCGTATCACCTGGTCCAAGCTCAATACGGCCATCACGCTGATCTTCGCCAAGGTAAAATGCCCATCTGCCGGAGTGCACAATAAAGACTTCGGCGGTCTCATGGCTGTGTTGCGAATTAGTGCAGTTTGGCGGTTGCCGGGCACCTCCGATATTGAAGCCGTGCGGGATCGAGATATGGACGTGCTGGTCGGGACTCTCGGAAACACCCGGGCCGATAATCGTAAAGTTCTCTTTCTGGGCGCTACCGGGCGTCCGGGTATCGATGAACGCGGTTGTGCACGGCACGAGATCGTCGTAGCGCACCAGATGAGGTGTGTCGACGGTGCGAAGCGTAACCTCTTTGTCCGTGCATGGGTTCATAGTCGCTATACTGCGGATACGGGTGTAACTAACATCAAAAATGTACTTCGAATGCAATAGGGATGCAAGCAATAAAGTACTGCTTTTTAAGTCATCATAGACCAGTCGATATTTTCAGTAGGTCGTATTTCACGCATAATATGCATTCGCAGTACACGCGTTATTGTGCACACTCACAGGAGTCCATTGATGACGACCAGAAAACGGGGGCAGTACGGTGCAGATAGCGATCTGGTCGACTATATCCTCGGCATTACGTTTGAGATTTGGGAGCAAGGTCAGGTCGAGCTGATCAATGAATACTACTCTGATGACTGCCAGATTTACGCGCTCGAGGCGACGACGATAGGGGCAGCAGCCGTCATCGAGGGGACGCGCGCCACGCTGACCGCGTTTCCGGACAGGTTACTGCTGGCGGAGAACGTGGTTTGGTCGGGGGATCGTGAGCGAGGATTTTACAGTTCACATCGTCTGACCAGCCCTATGACCAACCGCGGCGATACCCTGTTTGGCCCCGCTACTGGCAAGACAGTACGCATCATGAACATTGCGGATTGTGTCGTAGAGGAGGGCGTAATCACCGGCGAGTGGTTGGTGCGCGACAATCTCGCGCTGATTCAACAGCTGGGTTTTGACGAGAAAGCGTCGGCGCAAACGATGGCGACGCAAATGACTGAGACGCATATTGACTGGCTAGGCGCGGAAGCGACGTCGCTGCTGCAAGGGGCTGCGAGCGCCGCAGCGGTCGGTGCTCATTGCAGTGCGTCACAGCTCGATTTTGTGCAACGCTGGCTCACCGACGTGTGGACGTCATCGACTAACGACGGGGGCGATCACTACGCGCCCTATGCAACTATGTATCGGGCGCCGACTCGCTACGTTGCCGGTCGAGAAGAGATTGTTGCCCACTACCATGATTGGAAATCGGCCGCTGTTCGTACTGCGGCAGCGGTGGACCACGTCATTGCACAACCGATGGGGCATGATGGAACCGATTTTGCGGTCCGCTGGCGGGCCGCTTTCGAACCGGTAGTGGGAAATCGCCCGGTCTATATCCTTGGCGTCAGTCATCTGCGTTGCTCGAACGGTCGAATCATGGCCGAGTGGACAGTATTCGATGAGTTGGCCGTGAGTGCGCAGGGGTTGCTAACCGGATGAATATTGTCGATGCCCATCATCATTTGTGGGATCTGCAAGCGGTACGCTATCCCTGGTTACTGGATCGCGGGACCGTCCGTTTTTTTGGGGACCCGACGCCGATCCAGAAAAACTATTTAGTCGAGGATTTTAAACGCGACGCGGAGCCTTTGACGCTGCTTGGATCAGTACATATTCAAGTCGGTGCAGCGGCTGACCACGAGCTCAACGAAACGGCCTGGCAACAACGCAATGCAGAGACCACGGGGTTACCCAGTGCGATCGTCGCAGCCAGCGACCTGACACGTGAAGACCTGGGCGATGCACTGGATGGACATGCCAGGTACGATCGATTGCGTGGTATCCGGCAAATTGTTGGTCGCGCGGAATCTGAAGACCTGAATACAGGCACAGCGCAGCTGCTCAGCAACTCGGCCTGGATCGATGGCTTGCACCTGTTGAGCGATCGACAGTTGTCCTTCGACCTGCAACTGACACCGACGCTGTTGCTTAAAGCCGCCGAGACGTTTGCGGCGGTTCCATCCTTACCCGTCGCGCTGTGTCACGCGGGTTCTCCGATGGATTTCTCGGCGGAGGGAATGCGCCGCTGGCGGGCCGGTTTAGAAGCACTCAGTGAGCTTCCCAACGTGCATTGCAAACTGTCCGGTTTTGGGATGTTCAACCATGACTGGACGGTGTCCGACATTGCGCCGCTGGTGGAGTTCTGTATCGAGTGCTTCGGCGTTAGACGCTGCATGTTTGGCTCAAATTTTCCGGTCGACAAGCTGTACCGCGATTACCACAGTATCTGGCAAGCCTACGCTGAAATCTGTGCGCCATTATCGGAGCAAGCGCGGCACGAGATGTTCGTCGCGAATGCGGCCACTTTCTACCGTTTCGATCTCGAACGTTAGCGGTTGATCTTTGCGAGTTGACTCGCGCCGCTAAGTAGAAAACTGTGGTCAGACCCGAGCAGAAACAGGCTGGCACCCATGTCTTTCCACCCAGGTATCTCGCCGTGATTGGGCGTAAACATGCCAACGGTGACGCCGGCCGTTCGAGCTGTCGTACAAATCTTGGTGACCGCCGTTAATAACGCATCGTCGTTGATAGCACAGTCCATCGCCACGGCGAGATCCGCGCGACCAATGAACAGCGCATCTGCACCGCTGGCCGCAATCGCATCGACTTGATCCAACGCTGCCAGATCTTCAATTTGCAGCACTACGGTTGTCCCAGCACGGCTGTCGTGCTTGTGATCCGCCATCGGCTTTGTGCCGTAGCCAGCCGCGCGCGGTGAGCCTGCATAGCCGCGACCGCCTTCGCCAAAGTGTGCAGATTTCATGATTGCCTGTGCCTGAGCGCCGCTGGTGACGTGCGGCACCACAATACCCGTAGCGCCGCTATCCAAAGCGTGGCGAATCGCATGCGGCGAATCGCTTTCTACCCGCACTAAGGATGGCATGTCGGCCGCACGGAAGGCGGCGATACAGGCATCCAGCTCTGCTCTGCCAAATGGTGCGTGCTCGGCGTCCAGGCAGATAACATCCAACGCGCTGTGCCCGAGCACTTCTGCCACGATCATGGAGGGTGTTTTCATAAACGTGCCGGCGATTTGCACTCCGGACTGGAGCCTGTCGCGGAACGTCGAGCAGCGGCTCATGCGGCTTTACCCCAAAGACGTTCGGATGCGATCCGCGCACCATCGCGCATGGCAGACAGCTTGGCCCAGACAATATCCTCATCGACCGCACCGTAGCCCGCAAATGTGGAAAATCCGCAATCGGAGCCAGCAACCACGCGTTCTCGGCCGACGATATTCGCAAAGCGCTCGATACGTTGTGCGACCAATTCGGGATGCTCGATGAAATTGGTCGTCGAGTCGATCACCCCTGGTACCAGAATCAAGTCTTCCGGCAAATTGGCTTCGGCAAAGACTTGCCACTCATGGGCGTGTCGCGGGTTCGAAGACTCAAATAGCAAGGCGCCGATGTGAGCGCGCAACGCAATCGGCAGTACCAATTCCATGGGTGCGTCATGATGGTGTGGGCCTTCATAGTTGCCCCAGCAGACATGCAGTCGGACGCGCTCTTTGGGAATATCGGCAAGCGCGACGTTCAGCGCTTCGATGTGTTGGGATGCCAGTCGTGCATAGTCTTCGTCGGACTGTTGTTTGAACATCATATGCCGGCCGAGCCCAATATCCGGTGAGTCTAGCTGCAGGTCGAAGCCTGCGTCGATGATCATTCGGTACTCGCTCGCCATCGCGGCGGCGAGGGCCTCAAGATAGTCGTCGTGATTGTCGTAGTGCCGATTCGGTTGGAACAAGGCAATCACACCTGGCGAAGCAGCGTTCAGAAAGGCACCGTGTGGCTGATGTGTATCGATCGCGGCGGCAAAGTGAGCGATATCCAACTCGCAGGGGCGACTATCGCTGACAGCAATGCTGCCTACGCAGCAGGGGCGACGATAGGTTGGCGTACCGCCCGAGCTTGCCTGTCGTTGCAGATAACCTGGAAACGCCTCGAGGTCGCTGGGTGGTTCCCGCTCGCTATCACCATCAAACCCCGTGAGCCGATCCTTGATGTAAGTCGCGTAACTGATCTTGCTCATCTCACCGTCGCTC
Source organism: Pseudomonadota bacterium (assembly GCA_038533315.1). Classification (GTDB taxonomy): domain Bacteria; phylum Pseudomonadota; class Gammaproteobacteria; order Steroidobacterales; family Woeseiaceae; genus CALBPI01. The sequence continues at coordinate 4,849 of JBCAZB010000023.1, forward strand.
ACATAGTCGACACCAGCGGCGACCTGTTTCGCCACGGTGTCGATCACTGCGGCCGCGATCACGGCATCACCGTTGGGAGGTGTCTCGCCGCGCTCGCGTTCGAAGACGATGTCGGTCACTGCCGAGGATCGTGGCAAGCTGCCCACGTGTGTCGTGTGGATACGGTCTGAGTTTGGTTTCATGATGTTGTTGTTCGTTGCTGTTCAGATTCTTCAAAAAGAAGTTGTTTCAGGATACGGTTAACGGGAGCGGGTTGCTCCATTGTTGCCATATGGCCGCAATCGTCGAGCACGGTGAGCGCTGCGCCTGGAATACGCTGTGCCATATATTGATGCACCGCCGGGGGACAAAGAACATCTTCTGCCCCACAAACAACATGAGTTGGCACCGTGATCGTACCGAGTGTGTTTTCGCTGCCCGGGCGGTTGCGAAGCGCCAGAGACTGTGACTCAAAAACATCCGGCCCCAGTGACACTGCCATATCGAGCAGGCAGTCAAGCAACACCGGGTTCTCACGTTGTGCCGCGCCGAGGTAGACGGGTTTCAACGACTCCGCCGCCAATTCTCTTAAACCGCCGGCCGCCGCTTTGGCGATCTGATCGAGTCGCGTCGCTTGTCGGTCTGGCGGGTCAGCGTGAGGTGTTGTGTCCAGCAGCAACAAATGGCTGATGCGCTTCGCCGCAGTGCGCCATAACTCGAACGCGATGATGCCACCCATTGACAAGCCGACGACCGCAAAGCGCGCCGGCGCCTCGGCGAGAACCTGCCTTGCAAGCCCCTCGATACTGTCGCTGCCGGTCAGCGAAGCGACGTGATGCGGAACGTCGAGGTCGATTGTTTGGGCCGAGAACAAGCGATGATCGCAGAGCAGCCCAGGCAGGAACACAACGTACTCTGCATTCATGTGGTGGTATCGATACGAGCAGAACCGCCGGCAATGAATTCACCGGAAAAGACGCGTTGTTCAGGTGACAGATCAGGTGCTTCGATGCGTTGAAACAGCATATCCACGACGGCTTCAGTCATTCTTCCTACCGGTTGGCGAACCGTGGTTAGATTGTAGGCGCCGAATCGTGCGGGACCGATACCGTCGAAGCCGACGACAGAAAGATCCTCGGGCACACGACGGGCAAAGCGGTCGCGTGCGACGTCGATACAGCCAATGGCCATCGCATCGTTGGCGGCAATGATCGCATCAATATCGGGATGATCGGTCAGCAGTACTTCGGTTGCGTCGCAGCCGCTGGCATAACTATAGTCGCCACGGACCATCGGCACGTCGTGTACACCGAGATCCCGCAGTCGCTGCAGCGCACTGTCAATTCGCTCATTACTGACCGGTGAGTCTTCTGGTCCCGAAATGATAGCGAAACGCCGATGGCCGGCGGCTACTAGCGAGCTCGTCAGCCAGCGTTCACCTTCAGTTTGATTGCAGCGCACCGAATTGACCTGCCGCTCGGGAAATGCTCTGTTGTAGAGCACCAGCGGAATGCCGGCATTCTGGAATGTGGTCAGTTGTGCATCGCCAATCATCGCCGCCATGATCACACCATCGACCCGGTAACGTAGCATCTGCTCAAGCACATCAGCGGCGTCTCGCTCATGTGAGATCGTAAACAGCAACACCCGGATATCGCGCTCTGACAGGTGTTGTGTCAGCTGTACCAGCACCTCCGGATAGAAGAGGTTGGTTTGTTTGCCGATCACGACGGCAACCATGTTCGAGCGTTGGGTGATCAAGCCGCGCGCGATGGCATTCGGCCGGTATCCCAGTTGATCAGCGGCCGCCAGGACTCGATCTCGCATGGCTTCGGATGCGCTGGCGCCCTGTTGAAACACCCGCGAAACGGCGGACTGCGAGACGCCCGCGAGCTGGGCCACGTCGTATGATGTGGTGCGTCGTTTGCGGCCGCTCGTATCGACTTGTTGATCAGAAGACTTCGGCACTCCGAATCCTGTTTTTTGTAATCTGCTTCGATGCTAGGCAATATTGACTGCGGATGCAATCGGGGGCAGTGAGGGGCGTCGGCATGGATTTTTCGGGTCACACCGCGGTCGTGACAGGTGCTGGGCGCGGTATCGGGCGAGGATGTGCGGAGGCGCTGGCTATCATGGGAGCCAGTGTCATTGCCATCGCAAGATCTTCTGACGATCTCGGCTCACTCGCAGCGCAGGGCGATGGCCGCATTACAACGTGGCAGGCGGACGTCACCGATCCGGAGCTGCATGATCGTATACGCCAGCTTGACGGGCTGACGTTGCTCGTCAATAACGCAGGTGCGAATCGACCTCAGCCATTTGCCGAGGTGGATGTCGAATCGCTGGACACTGTGTTGTCGCTGAATGTGCGTGCCGCATTCCTGGTGGCGCAGTCCGCAGCTCAGGCGATGTTACGCAACGGGGCAGGTGGCAGCATCGTGCATATGTCCTCGCAAATGGGTCATGTGGGTTCGCCGGATCGCAGCGTGTATTGCATGACGAAACACGCCGTCGAAGGCCTGACAAAGGCGACGGCGGTTGAGCTTGCACCTGAAGGAATTCGTGTTAACAGTGTCGCTCCGACCTTTGTCGAGACACCATTAACCAAACCGATGTTGGATAAACCGGAGTTTCGGGAATTCGTACTCGGCATGATTCCGCGCGGGAAACTCGCCACCATCGATGACGTTGTGCAGGCGGTGTTGTATCTCTTGTCTGACGGGGCGTCGATGGTGACCGGGCACAGCCTCGTCGTCGACGGCGGATGGACCGCACGATGAGTCAGTTTGGCGCGCTTAACTGGACGATTGTTTGTACGTATTTGTTGGCGAACCTCGCACTAGGCTGGTGGCTGAGTCGCCGGGTGACTTCCGCGCGCGAGTATGCGCTTGGTGATAACTCCACGCCTTGGTGGGCCATTGGTATTTCTGTCGTTGCCACCTATGTCAGTGCGCTGTCATTTCTTGGCGGACCAGCTTGGGCGTATGCAGATGGCATGGCGGCGCTGGCTATTCACATCAATTATCCATTGGTGATTTTCGTCGTGATCACCGTTTTCCTGCCGTTCTTTTACAACAGTGGCGTCGAGTCGATTTACGACTATCTCGAGCGGCGTTTCGGACGTCGATCACGCAGTGTGATGTCGCTGCTGTTCATGGTTAGTCAATCTATCACGGCAGCAACCATTCTGACTGCGACGGCCGTTGTGATTACCTTTGCCACCGGTATCGAGCCGAAACTGGCGATCGTTATCATGGCGGTGGTGGTCCTGGTCTACACGACACTGGGTGGCATGAATGCTGTGATCTGGACGGATGTGCTGCAGGGCGGGATTCTCTTTGTAGGTGCTGGGGTGATCTTCGTTCAGTTGCTTGGCGACATCGGGCCATTGTCGGTGGCGATGGATCGTCTGGCCACGGCCGACAAGCTGGATCCGATCAACACGGCACTCGACTTTTCCATTGCGCCCACCGTGTGGGCGGGCGTGTTTGCGATGACGCTGTTTCATATCACGGTCTACGGTGCGAACCAGATGATGGTGCAACGCACGTTGGGCGCGAAGACGATTGGCGACGCCAAGAAATCCTATCTGATGATGGGCTATGCGGCGTTCTTTATTTACCTCCTGTTCTTTACGATTGGCGCGCTGTTGTTTGTCCGTTATGACGGCGAACCATTTGACCAGCCCAATGAGATCATTCTGATTTTCGCCCAATCACTCGCCATACCTGGTTTGATGGGTGTTCTCGCGGCTGCCGTGTTGTCGGCTTCGATGTCGAGCCTGTCGTCTGCTATCAATTCGCTGGCGACGGTGACCGTGTGCGACTTCTACAGAAACTACATCGACGACGATCGCGATGAACGATTTTATCTGCGTTTGTCGCGTGGCGTGACCGTCGTGTGGGCCATGCTCATCGTGCCGATGGCTATCGCGTTCATAGAGAGCAAGGGCTCAATACTCGAAACCCTGAGCGCTGTCGGTTCGTACTTCGTTGGCGCGAAACTCGCGATGTTCGGTATGGGGTTTTACTCCAAGCATACGACTGAACGCGGATTGTTGATCGGCGTGGCCGGTGGCTTTGTCGCGATCTATCTGCTCAAGGTCGGCGTGCCTTTTACTGACTGGACGCCACCGCCAATAGCCTGGCCGTGGTTTGTCGTCATCGGTGGCGTCGGCAACATCGTCGTGGCTTGGTTGGCGAGTGTATTGCTCGACGGTCGACAGACGGTTTGGCATGAGCAGACGGTACCCGGGCAGATTCGTCGTTTCAAAGAGTTAGGCAAAGCGGAAAAGGTGGATGGCTGGTTTCAACTGCCAGGCAAAGTAGATCGCTCGAGCTATGGCCTATTGGCGTTCTTCGTGCTCATTGTTGTGGGCTTATCAATGGTGGGTGGTCAGTGATTTCTTTGTGTGCAAGAGTGGTAAGTTGATGCCAGTTTCCCGGCGTCGATTTTTGCGGATGTCGACGGCACTCGGTGCGGCCGCGACGGTGCCTGTTGCCACGACTGCGTATGCTTCTGCGCGCAACGCAAGCGCTAGTGCGCCACAATCAGATGCTCGATGGCGACAACGGGATCTGTCCCGAAAACCGAACGTCGCGATCCTCGTGCTGGATGATGTTGGTTTCGCCGATCTAAGTTGCTTCGGCTCCGAAGGACTGACCCCGAATATCGACAAGCTCGCCGGCAATGGCGTGCGCTTCAACAACTTTCATGTCACTGCGCTGTGTGCGCCGACTCGCGCGTGCTTATTGACCGGCAGCAACGCGCATGCCGTTGGCGTCGGCAACATTGCCGAATGGGGCCGGGATCACCCTGCCTATCGCGGGTGGATCAGGCCGGATGCATTGACGTTGGCCGAAATGCTGCAACCCGCAGGTTATGCGACGATGGCGCTTGGTAAATGGCATTTGTCATCACTGCCGGACCAGAATGTCTCGGGGCCGTATGATCATTGGCCGAACGGCCGTGGCTTTGATCGTTGGTATGGCGCGCACGGCAACGCGATCGATCATTTTCATCCGGAGGTGTTTGAGAACACCCATCAAGTCAGACTGGACAAGCAAGACGGCTATCATTTTACCGAAGATCTTGTCGGTCGTGCGTCAGACTATGTGAAGGATCATATTGCGGCAACGGATGACCAACCGTTCTTTATGTATCTGGCGTTCGGCGCTTGTCACTTCCCATTTCATCCGCCGGCAGATTATCTGCAACGCGAGCGAGGACGTTACGATGCTGGCTGGGATGCGCTGCGGCAGTCGCGCTTCGAGCGACAGCAAGCGCTCGGCATTCTCCCGCCGGACACACGGTTGTCAGCCAGCAATCCGCGAGTACCGGACTGGCAGTCGTTAACTGCCGAGGAGCGACGCGTCTCGGCGCGTATGCAGGAGGCTTACGCTGCGTTTCTGAAACACACGGATGATCAAATCGGCCGCTTCGTTGATATGCTGGCGGCGGAAGGGCAACTCGACAATACGATCCTGATGGTGCTCTCTGATAATGGCGCAGCCAGTGGCGGCCCGGTGCAAGGCATGCTCGATGTTCGGCGCGTCTCTTACATGGGCGAGGAATCGCTGGACTACCTCGTCGACAACATCGACTTGATTGGTACTCAGCACAGCCAGTGTATGTACGCGCCTGGATGGGGCAATGCGGGCAATACGCCGTTGCAATGGTTCAAAGGCGATACCCATGGCGGCGGTACACGCTCGCCGTTGATTGTGCACTGGCCACAGGGTGACATCGGTCAGGGCCAGATTCTCGACCAGTATCACCACGCCATTGATATCGTGCCGAGCGTGCTTGAAATGACGGCAACCAAAGCGCCGGTGAGCCGTCACGGCAAGCGGACGCTTCCTGTGCAGGGTGATAGTTTCGCCTATGCATTTGATGCACCGGCCGCGACGACGAGTAAGCGCGTGCAGTATTTTGAAACGCTGGGTGATCGTGCGATTTGGTCAGACGGTTGGAAGGCGGTCGTACGTCATCATGGCGATGGCAACTTTGAAGATGATGTCTGGGAGCTATACCACACCGACAAGGACTTTTCGGAAACGGTTAATCTCGCTGAGCAGCGGACCGATAAGTTGGTTGAGTTGGTGGCACTCTGGGATGCCGAGGCAGAGCGGCATGGCATATTGCCAATGGCCAACAACACGTTTCAGCTCTATAAAGATGCGGTGCCACCGCCTCGCAGACGTCATGTTTTCTATCCCGGTATGAGTCGGCTCGATCGTCTGAGTGCTCCAGACCTATATCACTTCGATGCAACGCTGAAGGCCGGCGTGGCGCTAGACAGTGATAGTGTTTCGGGTGTGCTATTGGCGAGCGGAGACGGCGGTGCTGGCTATGAGTGGTACTTGCGAGATGGCTTCGTCAAATTCTGCTATGTCTTCACGCGCGAGCAGCGTTTTACGATCACCTCGCAGCAACGTGTTGGTCCCGGTACTCAGCAAATATCGCTCGATTGGCGCAAGACTGGCGAGTCCTCGGCGAGGCTCGTGATGCACGCCGATGGGCGGAGAATTGGCGAAGGAGTGCTGCCGAAGCTCTGGGGTGTCTTTGTGCCGAACTCGGGTGTGCGGTGCGGTGCGAATCATGACGCACCAATCAGTGATGACTACATCGCACCTGGAACGTTCGCTGGTGTCATCGAGAGAGTCATTGTGGATGTAGCGATCAGCTAGTGGCATTCCAACACGTCCGCAGTACGCTGTTGGAATCACGCAAGCGCATGACACCAATGATAAACAGCCTGCGCACCGATCTGACAATCAAGAGCGTTTTGGATCTAAACTTGCAGCATCTGCGACATGGCGTTGAGTCACTGTCGCCACAGTAGCCTCTTTCCGGTTCGACTGAACTCGCCAAAACTTCGCCTTGAATTCAGAGTCGGTAGGTATCTTCGACACTGAATCGACGCAGGTTCAATTGTATGGTCGGGTTAGGGTCTATCGCTGAATACGCTGTCGCTAGAACGAGACAGGTTCAGTCCTCAGTTTCGCCGCGTTCTGTTGCAACCATAAAATTTCTTTTCTAGTTTTGAAGACGCTACGCGGAGGTACTCAACCTTAGGGCCGTGGGCGCGATCATTGTTGATGAGGTAACGGAAGTGCTGATCCGAACTTGGGCAAGTCGAAATTTAGCGTTGCTATTGCTCGCCGTACTCGCGGCATGTTCGAGTGGTGGTGACAACAGTGATGAAGACGTCGCTGGTGATCCGCCGACCGAACAGCCACCGAGCGACCCACCACCGAGCGACCCACCACCGAGCGATCCGCCACCGAGTGATCCGCCACCGAGCGATCCGCCACCGAGCGATCCGCCACCGAGTGATCCGCCACCAAGTGATCCGCCACCAAGTGATCCGCCACCAAGCGACCCGCCACCGAGCGATCCGCCACCGAGCGATCCGCCACCAGTCGATCCGCCAGATACGAGTATCTTTTCGACACCGGCGCTGACCGCAGAGTTTTTAACGCAAGCGACGTTTGGGCCGACGACTGGGCAGATCGATTCGCTCACGGGCACCTCCGCATCAGCGTGGTTTCTTGCTGAGGTGGATAAACCGGCCAGTCAATACCTCGACGGTGTGTTGGCGGGTTTGCAACAACCGGGCGCTGCTGATCCGTCTGGCGAGCCAACGTTTCAGGGTCGCACAACGCCGAACTTTGTCTTCTGGCGATATGCGATCGAAGGCGATGATCAGTTGCGACAGCGTATGGTATTTGCGCTGTCACAGATTTTGGTGATCTCCAACACACAGAGTAATTTGCTGTTTGATAGACCGACGTCAGTCGCGGCTTATCAGGATGTGTTGTCCCAAGGTGCGTTTGGAAACTATCGAGATTTACTGGAAGCGGTTACCTATTCCCCGGCGATGGGAGAGTACCTGACGTATTTGCAGAATCGGAAAGGCGATCCCGTCAGCGGTCGCGTTCCTGATGAGAACTATGCCCGCGAGATCATGCAGCTATTTTCGATCGGTCTCGTACAACTCGAGATGAACGGAGAACCGGTCCTGATCAATGGCGAAATAGTAGAAACGTACACCAATGCTGATGTCACTGGTCTCGCCCGTGTCTTCACGGGGTTGAGCTACGATCTTGCCGCATTCGAACCCGGCTTCGTTCCAACGAGCAACCCGGCACTGGCGAGCCCCATGGTGGTTTTCGATGAGCACCATTCCGAGCTTGCGAAGTCTTTTCTGGGTACGACCATTCCAGCCGGTACCGACGGTGAAACCAGTATCGATATCGCGTTGGACGCACTGATGGCGCACCCGAGCACACCGCCCTATATCGCACGTCAACTCATCCAACGATTCGTCACCAGCCAGCCTTCGCCCGACTATATCGAGCGAGTGGCTTCGGCGTTCGACGATGGACAATTCTCTCTGCCCGATGAAACGGTGGTAGGCGATGGTCGGCGCGGCGACCTGGCCGCAACGCTTGCAGCTGTGCTGTTCGATCCTGAGGCGCGGACGGAACCGGTCAATACCACTCAGTTCGGCAAGGTTCGCGAGCCTGTCCTTCGCTTCACTCACTGGGCGCGCGCTTTTCGAGTAAGTGGCATCACGCCTCGCTTTGTATCAGTGCTCTCCAAAACTGGTGGGCCGGAAGCTCTGGCGCAAGCTCCGTTTCGCTCGCCTTCGGTTTTCAATTTTTTTCGCCCGGGTTACGTGGCACCCGGTACCGAAACCGGTGCTGCCAATATGACGGTGCCAGAGCTGCAACTCGTGAATGCCAATACGTTGTCCGGTTATGCGAATTTCATGGCGCGCTTCGTGTTCGAACAGCTGGCGGCTTCCGCGAATCCGGACGAAGCGGCGAGCTTCACACCCGACTACAACACGGAGCTCGCGCTAGCGGATGATCCGCAAGCATTGATTGATCACCTCGATTTGTTGCTGACGTATGGCGTTATGTCAAACCAGACCAAAGCACGGATTCGTGACTTCGTGGCGAGTATTCCAATGAACAACGGCGGCCGCGACCGTGTGCACTACGCGGTGCTGATGACAATGACATCCCCCGATTACACCGTACAACAATGAGGCAACAGTCATGACGATTTCTAGGAGACGTTTTTTGACCGATGCCAGTGCTGCTGGCGTCACCGCAATGTCTGGTCTTGGCAGTGCACTGATGTCGATGCCGGTGAGTGCGGCGCAGACGGAAGGCTACAAATCGCTGGTCTGTGTATTTTTTCTGGGTGGTCTGGATTGTCACGACACGGTGTTCCCGTTCGACCAATCATCGTACGACCGATACGCAGAGATTCGTGCACCACTACTGCAGCAGTACGCGGCGCGCAGTAGCGGGCCCTCCACACGCACGCGCGAACGCTTGTTGCTACTCAATCCGCAGAATGCCGGTCACCAAAGTCAGCGGCATTCTGCGGATTGAGTAG
>JBCAZB010000024.1:0-14200 GCA_038533315.1 Pseudomonadota bacterium
CTGGTTGTCCGGTCGCGATTATGTGCGTGATGAAATCGTCACTGTGCATCCCATCTGCCTCGGCCTCAAAACTGAGCATGATGCGATGCCGCAGCACATCCGGGGCAATCGCCTGGATATCATCCGGGCCGACATAATCGCGACCGGACAACCAGGCATGTGCACGCGCCGCTCGGTCAAGCGCAATACTGGCCCGTGGGCTCGCGCCATACTGAACGGCATCTGCCATCTCCGCGCTGATGCGAGAGGGCTCGCGCGTGGCGATTACCAAATGCACGATGTAGCGCTCCAGCGCCTCTGAGAGATGGATGTCCAGCACTTCACGGCGCGCCGCGATGATCTGTGCCTCGCTGACGGGCACGCTGGGTGCAAAACCTGACCTGCGCGCACCGCGCGCCTCATCGCGATTGATCGCCAGGATCTGTTGCTCGCTCTCGGCGTCCGGATAATCGACATTGACATGTAACAGAAAGCGGTCGAGTTGTGCTTCCGGCAGCGGATAAGTGCCTTCCTGTTCGATCGGGTTTTGCGTCGCCATCACCAAATATAGTGCAGGCAGAGGGTAGGTTTTCTTGCCGACCGTGATTTGTCGCTCCTCCATCGCCTCGAGCAGCGCCGACTGTACTTTTGCCGGAGCGCGATTGATTTCGTCCGCGAGAATCAGGTTATGGAACAGCGGGCCGGCTCGAAACCGAAACGAACCATCCTGCGGCCGATAAATCTCGGTGCCTGTCAGGTCCGCTGGCAACAGGTCAGGCGTGAATTGCAAGCGCTGAAAGTCACCCTCGATACTCTGGCTCAGCACCTTGATAGCGCGCGTCTTGGCGAGCCCTGGCGCCCCTTCGACCAATAGATGGCCATCACATAGCAAGGCAATCAGCATTCGATTGACCAGGTGGGGCTGACCGACGATCAGACTGCTGACGTGTTTTTCCAACGCCTGAAAATGCTCGCTAACGCTCACGATTGCCTCTCAAAACTGGGGGATAGCCCCGTAGTGTAGTAGATCAAACCGCGTCCGTCATAGCCTTGCGCTCAGTCGTTTCTGGCAAAATCCGAGCTCGACCGCTAGCCTCTCCATTTTGCAGCACGCCGGAGCGACCCCATGCCGAGATTTGCCTTGTTGGCGTTGCCTGTCCTGTTGATCGTACTTAGCGCCTGTCAGCCGAGTGCGGAATCCGAACTACTCACGGCGACGGACAGCAACGAATCGGACAAAAAACAGACAAGTTGCCCGGCCGGAGACGAGCCGGTGCTCAGAGGGCAACTGCATGGCGCCATTGCGGGACCGCTGAATACCTCGACAGCGACGACGCACTGCGAAGGGATGTCTCGACCAGACGCGCGCGGCGTGCGCCTGCGCTTCAAAACCACGCTACCGACTGCGGATGATGCGCTGGTGATCATTCTCGGTATTGATCGCGTCGCGCGCGGCGATACCGGCGAGGGCATTCGCACGACGGTCACACTGATCGATGAGCGAGAACAACGCTTTTTCTCCAATGGTGAGCAGAACAGCTGTTTCAGTGATATCGATCAGCATCAGGTGGCGTCGGACCAGCGGGAATCACTGCTGTCGGGGGTCGTCTGGTGCACCGCGGGCGTGCCGGCATTGACGGGCACAGAGAGTGTTCGGCTCACAGATCTCCGCTTTCGTGGCACCGTGCAGTGGCGAGACGCGTCATGAGGAGCTTGTGCCTGACCGTTCTGTTCTTACTCAGCGGCTTGCAAGCTGCGACAGCGGCGTCCGTGGCCGATCTCGGGGAACGCCCGATCCCGTTCGCTGAACTGCGTAGTGTGTTCTCCCCCGTCAGTGTGATTGTGCGCTCCAGCAAAGACTGTCGGCAGCTGGACGTGGTGCTGGCGGATACCGCAGTAAAGCGCGCTCGCGGCCTGATGTTCGTTACCACGATGCCGGACAATGCAGGGATGTTGTTTTTTTATCCCGAGCCGCGAGAAATGTCGATGTGGATGAAAAACACACTAATCGCGCTCGATCTGCTGTTTATTAGCGTGGACGGCACGATCCAGCGAGTTACGGCACGCGCTGAACCCATGACACTCGATAGCCGGGGATCTGGCTCACCGGTACAGTATGTTCTCGAACTGAATGCCGGCATGGCCAAACAGCTCGGTCTCGCCGCGGGTCAGCGGCTCTTCATAGGGCCTCATTAACCGTAGCGACCAAACACCGTGTACAGGCCGCCTTTCCGGGCCCATACCTGTCGGCGTTATTGAATACGACGCACGCGTACGGTTCGATTGGTACCTTCCACGCTGAGACGGTAGGCACCAAACGCTTTGCGCTTAATGGTCGCCAAGGGTTGTGCCTCGCCACGATAGCGATACTTGGCGGAGTCGACCTGTCGCCAGACCTGGCCATTCTCGAGTTCAAAGATCGCATTATTGCCCCAGCCTTCAAACGCATTGACGATCCGCGAGTTGATTTCGTCCGGACCACGCTGGTCGCGAATGCTCTCTTTGCCAAACTCGTTGGGATCTTCAACCGGCTTCGGTGCCGCGGCAATGGGTGCGGACGGCGCGGCCGCTGGATCCGGCATCAGCGCCTCACCATCGAGGGCGATGCCATCGTAGCAGCGTAATCGCTGCAGACTGTCTGCGACATCCTTACAAGCCTTGATCTGCTCGGCCAATGCCGGGCCCTCGGCGGCAGCATGAGACACAGCAAGACTCAGGAAGAGGCAAAGGGTAGTCAGACGAACAACTTTCATGGGCGGTTTCCTCGAGTCATCGGTTGATCTGGGTGGATATCAATAACGCAGCCAACGTGCGGCCGCAAGACCGCCAAAACGACAAACTGAATACGCACGAATTAACTGTGCGTTTTTTGCCACAAATTTGCCAAAACAACCCAATTTTGCGCATCAATAACGAAAATCATTGGATCAAAACCCGCCAGTTTTTGCGCTACGACACACACGAATTCAACGCGATCCAAGCGAAAATGTCGATGCGAGACATTTAATTTTTCATATATTTACAATAGCTTAGATAAACCGTAGCCGCCTTCGCAGCACGAGTAACCCCGATCGATAGCTCCAGATTATGTGCGCTTTTTACAACATGGCGTTGGTGTTTGACCACAGCGTGCTATTATCGGCCCACTCATTCGAACTTCGAATGTGAAGGCTGTTTTCGGGGAAAGCAACAACAATACGGTTATCCACCACCTCGCCGGCAGTCACATATCCAATCTTGTATCGATAAGAAAAACTGTTACCTCAGGAGGAATTCATGAGTAACACCACGCTACGTCGCGCAGTACGCACGGCTCTGGCTGCCGGCGCTGTTGCCGGTCTGGCTCAGTCGCCGGCGGCATTCGCGCAGTCATCCGAGGATGACGTAAAAGATCTGGGTCAGACCCAGGTCACCGGTTCGCGTCTGACGCGCGCCGACATTGAGACCGCGCAGCCGATCACGGTCATCGATCGTGAAGACATCGACTTGTCAGGGGACACCACGGTCGCAGAAGTACTGCAAACGAGTGTTTTCAACTCGTTCGGTTCTTTCCGCGCAACCTCTGGTTTCGCTAACGGTCAGGCTGCAGTCAACGAAGTCAGCTTGCGCGGCTTAGGCTCTAACCGCACGCTGGTCTTGATCGACGGTCGTCGTATCGCAGCCACCGGTGGTTCTGGTGGTGCTGCTCAGAACTTGAACCAGATCCCGCTGTCGGTCGTTGACCGCATCGAAGTTCTGCGTGACGGCGCTTCTGCCATTTACGGTTCTGATGCGATCGCGGGTGTGATCAACATCATCACGCGTAAAGACTTCGACGGTATCACCGGTGTCTACCAGCAGACGTTCAGCGACGGTGGCGAAGTCACCCAGGCGCAGGCAACCGTTGGTGTTAGCTCGGCGAAAGGTAACGTGTTCTTCTCTTTGAACGCATTGACCCAGCGTCCGCAGTACTACCGTGATCTGGATTACGCAGCGATTGCTCCTGATTCTGGTGGTGTTTCTTCGTACGGTTTCCCGGGCACAGTGGTTGGCCCGAGCGGCACCTTCCTTGACCCACGTTGCCCAGAAGGCATCGGCGCGTCTCAGGAATTCCCGAACTCGTACCAGTGGGGCCTCGAAGGCGGTAACATCTTCATCGGTCCGCAGGGACCGAATGGCACGCCTGCTGTTCGTTGTGCGTACAACTTTGCGGCAGACGTTATCTCAGTACCGCGCGTTCGAAACTACAGCGCGATGGTCAAAGGTGCTTACGAGCTCACGCCGAGCCTGCGTTTGAACAGTAAGATCCTCGTATCTCAGCTGAACTCAGACACACGTTTCGCGGGTACACCGGTCACCGGACCGTTCCCGACCATCCCGGCGTTCCTGCCTGACGGCACGACGATCAACCCGATCAACCCGTACCAGCTGTTTGGATTGACTGACCCGGAAAACTTCACGCTGTTGCTGCGTACGGTTGCGAACGGTACCCGTGATAACACGGTGGACGAGCAGATCATCGATACTTACGTTGGTCTGGAAGGTGAAACAGACTGGTTCGACGGTAGCTTCGAGTGGCAAGCGAACGTTCAGTTCAACCGCAACCAAACGTTCAACCAAACCTTTAACCTGGTGAACAAAGAAGTGTTGCAGGACCTGCTCGACAACGGTCTGCTTGATGTCTTCAACGTTACACCGCAAGGTCTGGACGAAGACGTACAGCGTACGGCGAACCACACCGGTACGTACAACGCTGAGCTGCACCGCTTGACCGTTGACGTTCTGGCACGTTTCGACCTCGGCGAACTGCCAGCGGGTCCGATTTCGTGGGCCTGGTTGCTGGAATATAACGATACCGACTTCGACCAGTTGAACGACGTTGAATCGAACCGTGGCGTGATCGCTGGTTCGGCCGGCGGTGACAACATCAGCGAAGGCCGTATCAACTACTCAGCCTCGTTCGAAGCGGCGATTCCGGTTCTGGACAACCTCGACGTGAACATCGCGGGTCGTTACGAAACCTACAACGATCCGGGCATCGGTGGTGACTTCACCCCGCAGCTGGGTATCGCATGGCGTCCAACCGAAGGTCTGTTGCTGCGTGCCTCTTACGGTGAAGGCTTCCGTGCGCCGGCATTCGACGAACTGTACGGCAACGTCTCGGAAGGCTTCCCGGCTGGTACTGACTTCTACGGTTCTGTGATCGGTGTTTCACCGTCAACGTCAACACAGTATCGCGCTCTGACGGGTGGTAACCCAGGCTTGTTGCCTGAGTTCTCCAAGTCTTGGACCTACGGTTTCGTTTACTCGCCGATCGAAGGTCTGGACATCGATATTGGTTTCTACCACATCGAATTCGAGAACCTTGTTACCACCAACACGTTGGGTCGTGAGTTCAATGCAGACTTCGTTAACAACTGTACTGGCACATTCGGCGTAGATGCCACGTGTAACCCGTTCAGTTCTTTCGTCTCTGGCTCGAACATCCTGCGTAACGCGGACGGTTCGGTTAACACCATTTCGTTGCAGCAAAATAACTTCGCGGGTATTTCCACCGAGGGTATTGACGTGAACATCGAATACGCGTTGTCAACCGATGCATTGGGTGAGTTCACCTTCGTGCTGGAAGCAGCCAAGGTACTGAACTACGAACAGCAAATCTTCGCAGACGATCCGATTGCAGATCTGGCTGGTCTGATGGGTGTACCGGATACACGTATCAACCCACGTGTCACCTGGGCTTACGGCGACTTCACCGTCACAACCTTGGGACGTTACATTTCAGGTCAGGCGGAAGAAGCTGGCGGCGTCACCCAGCGTAATGCGAGCCACACAGAAATCGACTTCCAGGTTGCTTACCAGCTGCCATGGGATGCGACGGTTGCTGTTGGTGCGCAAAACATCATGGGCGAAGAGCCTGAGAAGAATGCCGACTTCTACGGTTGGCAACCATTCGACTTCACGCTCTACAACACACTGGAACGAGTGCCGTACATCCGTTACGAGCAAAACTTCTAAGCGTGGTTGCATAAGCAACGAGAAAGCGGGCCTTCGGGCCCGCTTTTTTTTGGCCATGGACGGCCTTATGCCGCGGAGACCATGGATGGTCGAGAGCGGCGCTTGGCACAAGGATGTGCTTATGTCGCGGAGGACAGGATGGCGGGTTGCAGCTTGCGCCTTCGGGACTGGCGAGCTGCCAGCCAGTGGTTCGTAGATCAAGGCATGTGATTTCGTCGATAGCCCAAGCTATCGGCGTAGTCGCATAACGCAGATATACGAATCAGTGGCTCGTGTAGATCGTCATTCCGAAGGGGTAAGGTGCAGCCCAAGCGACGCGCCCATGGAAGATTGAATGTCACAAAAGAACGCCAGCACTCATGCCATCGGAAACACGCTGGTCTACAATATGGCGTCTTGCCGGAGGTGGACATGACAGCGCTCAATATCGATTATTTCTTCTCTACGCCGTTCGCCGCGATTGCCTATGAAAACGCAGCAGATCTAAACCCTCGTCTGCGTACTAGAATTCTCGATATGGAAGCACAAGGTGATCGGCACAGAGATACGACGGTGCGCGACAGCCAGGGCGGTCCGCTATTTGAAAGTCACTTCGATTTGTTCAAGCTTGAAGATCCCGAATTTCAGGAAGTCGCCCACTTTTGCCACAGAGCACTAAGCAGTCTTTTGTTACAGGTCAGCAACATCGATCGCACCACATTCCAACGGCTCAGTTTCCACTACGACGCGTGGTTCCATGTCTCTCGCAAGCACGCCTTTCAAGGTACGCACAACCATCAAAATGCGAGCTGGTCCGGCATCTATTGCGTCGACCCGGGTGATACCAGTCCGGAACACCCACTCAGCGGCGTGGTTCGCTTTCATGATCCACGCGCGAACATCTTTATGTATGCCGATGCCGGCAATGAACATCTGAAGGACACGATCAAACACACCTGTTTCGATCTCACGCACAAGGCAGGCCAGCTCACGCTCTTTCCGTCCTATTTGTTACACGAAATATTTCCGTACTTCGGCGAACGTCCACGCATCGTCGTTGCATTCAACTGCAGCATTCGGCCGACCTGACCGCGCGCCGGATCAAAGATCATAACGTTTAATTTTTTCGACCAGCGTCGTGCGCTGCAGTCCAAGCAGTTTGGCGGCTCGCGCAACAACACCATCCGTCTGACCAAGTGCCTCCGCAATCAATTCGCGCTCGACGCCGGCGATGTGCGCTTTCAGATCAACGCCATCGGGTGGCAGATCAATCATAGCTAGCGACTCTGTGACGGCGGCAGTAGTCGCGGCAACCATAGTCGCCGGTTCAATTCCGCTAATCTCAGACGGCAGATCTTCTAGCTGAATGCAGCCATGCGGCTTCAATACTGCCAGACGCTCGATAACGTTCCCGAGTTCACGCGCGTTACCTGGCCACCGATACTCGCATAGCGAACGCATCGCCGGTGCTGAGAACGTCACGCTGATACGGTGTTTTTGACGTACGCGACGGAGCATCTCCGTCACCAGGGGCTCAATATCTGCTGTGCGGTCACGCAGAGGCAGCAACTCGATGTCGACCACATTGAGCCGGTAAAACAGATCCTCACGGAATTCGCCGTTCGCAATGCGCTGCTCAAGATTTCTGTGAGTGGCAGCGATAATGCGCACATCGACGGGGATGCTTTTCACGCCACCGACGCGCTCTACGACACGCTCCTGTAATACGCGTAGTAACTTGACCTGCATAGCAGGCGGCATGTCACCGATTTCGTCGAGGAACAACGTACCGCCATCAGCTTGTTCAAACCGACCAATACGCTGTGTCGCCGCGCCGGTAAATGACCCTTTTTCATGACCGAATAATTCACTCTCAAGAAGATCGTCGGGAATAGCACCGCAATTGACGGCTACAAAATCACCATGTCGTCCGGATTGTCCGTGAATTTCCCTTGCCACAACTTCTTTGCCGGTACCAGACTCGCCTTGTACCAGCACCGATGCCGCTGACGGGGCGACACGACCGATGAGTTCACGGAGTTGCTGTGTTGCAGCACTCGCACCTACCAGCGCTGGCTGCTCCTCATCGTCATTGTTAACGACGACTCTGAGTTCGTTGATTTGCTGTAGCACCTCGCCCAACGTACCTAAATCGAGCGGCAAGGGTAGTGCGAGTCGTGGAGCGGACCCGTCGGCCATCAGGGTACCTCCTGCTCAACCACGACCACTGGAACGCCTGCACATCGCGCCTCTACATCGGCACAGAGCGCTTCTACCTGATGACTACTTAAATTGTTTCCCAAAAAGACCGCGTGAAGCGAGCCCTGTGCGGAGTCTTCCCAAGTTTCCGGTGTAGCCACGCGCACGGTCGGCGCGTCGAGGAACTCAATCATGCCCTTCAAGCGCGTCGCGCTTTGGTCATCGGCATCGATAATGAGTATGGGGCTACTGACGGTCATTCATTAACGTCCATTGTTAGCGGTCGGCGCTGTCAAACTAAAGTCGACCGGTGTCTAGGAACTTCGTGTCCCATGTCCAAGAGAATAAACGAAAAAACCCACTCACGTCTATCTTTTTTGTTCGACAATAAAAGGTAAAGACAGTCATTTGTTGGCCGCTACAGTCCATATACGAGAGGGAAGATCGCATCAATGATGAAACACCTTCGCAAATGGATGGGCGAATTCGATACACCGCAGGGCGTAGCGCCCGACAC
Organism: Pseudomonadota bacterium; assembly: GCA_038533315.1. GTDB lineage: Bacteria > Pseudomonadota > Gammaproteobacteria > Steroidobacterales > Woeseiaceae > CALBPI01. The sequence goes on from JBCAZB010000024.1 coordinate 8,672, forward strand.
CGACGTAAGCCGTATCGCAACGCAAGACGACGATTGTCTCGACACCATCAGCGGCATACTCAGAATATTTGGTGAGTTCGAGATACCGCTGGAAGACCCGGATCCGCGTTTTGCTGACTTATGTAAAAGCTATGCGCGGCATGTGACTCACGGTGCGGCCATCGAGGATGAAGGCATCCACGCTACCGGGGATGGCTCACGCCAGTGGGCGCGTGTCCGGCACTTCTTCGAGCAACGGCGACGCAATGAAAGCGAATTTGTCCAAGAGCGTATCCGCAATTACCGCATCGTCGTTGAAGACATCACCAATGGTCTGCGCAGCATCGGCGCCTCGGAGGACAGCACATCATCAGCTGTCATGACGAGTCTTGCTAGTCTCGAGCAAGCAGCGGAAACCGAGGACATGAGTCAGATACGGCGGGCTGTTAAATCCACACTCGCTGAGGTGGAGCAAGCGTTCACGGCCCAAACCGCTAACTTCGAAGCACAAATTGCACAGGCGCAACGACAGATGCAGACCATCAAGTCTGACCTGTTGGTGCCAACACCGTCTCCTGAGCGTGACCGAGTGACTGATACCTGCATACGCACTGACTTTGAAGCGGCCATCCAGCACCTGGTTTCGATGAGTTTCGTGCTACGCCAACCGGCTGTCATTGGGCTTTTGCGAATCGATAACATCGCTCAAATCAACAGCGACTATGGCAACGGCGCTGGTGATGACGTCCTACGTGGCGTCGCAGACTGCCTCGTACGGTCGTTCGTGCGGCGCTCTGACATCATCGCGAGGTTCTCAGGTGACACATTTGGCGTTTTGTTGGGCGACGTAGGCATTACGAAAGCGGCTGCTGTGTTCGAACGCACCGTGAGTGCTATACCGGAAACTGTCAGCATCCCCTATGCCGGTGTTAAGGATGCGGTGGCTTGTCGCGCGGGCCTCAGTGCGATTCAGTTCACAGACACCGCCGATTCGGCACTCGAGCGCGTACGCGGCGCACTTCGCCGCGCTGCGGACGGCACAGTTCAAGTCTCATAAATCTACAGATTGGCTAAAGATCCGAGTTTTGCCGTCGCTAAGCCGGTGAGTAGAAGGTTTTCGCAATCACGACCTTCGCATCGAATTTTCTAGCGCTTGAGGGGATAGTCTTGGATCTCGCAACCCTGATCGGTTTGATTGGTGCATTTGCCGTCATTTTCGCGTCCATTTTCATGGGCGGGTCGGTCAGCACATTTATCAACGCACCGTCCCTGGTCGTCGTTTTCGCCGGCACCTTCATGGTGGTAATGATGAAGTTTAGCCTGAAGCAATTCTTGAGCGCGGCAAAGGTCGCTGCGAAGGCCTTCATGTTTAAACTGGCGACACCACAAGAGCTGATCGACAAATCTGTCGAGCTCGCCAAAGCAGCACGCCAAGGCGGCATTCTCGCTCTGGAAGAGGCCAGCATCGACGACGAATTTATGCAGACTGGCGTTAATCTGCTAATCGATGGTCATCAACCGGATATCGTCCGTGAGATGCTAGCGAAAGACATGATGCTAACGTTGCAGCGCCATACCGAAGGCCAGAGTATCTTCAAGGCCATCGGTGACGTTGGTCCGGCAATGGGCATGATCGGCACACTGATCGGCCTGGTGCAGATGCTGTCAAACATGGATGACCCGAAGCAAATTGGTCCGGCAATGGCGGTCGCGCTACTGACAACGCTGTATGGCGCTATTCTGGCAAACATGTTTGCACTGCCGGTCGCAGACAAGCTCGCGTTGCGCAGCACGGAAGAGAAGGACCGCAAAAAGCTGATCATCGATGCATTGCTGTCTATTCAGGAAGGTCAGAACCCGCGCGTCATATCGAGCATGCTTGAGGCTTACCTGCCGAAATCTGCGCGGCCTAAGGAAGGCGAGAGTTAACTGTTATGGCGGACGAAGCACCCGCTAGCGACGAAGGCGGTGGCGTCCCGGCGTGGGTCATGACCTTCGCCGATCTGATGACACTGCTGATGTGTTTTTTCGTGCTCTTGCTCGCCTTTTCGGAAATGGATGCGGCGAAATTCAAGGAGCTGTCTGGCTCTGTCAAGCAAGCCTTTGGCGTGCAGTCCGAGATTGAGGCTCGCACGATTCCGAAAGGCACGAGTGTCATCGCGAGAGAATTCAGCCCCGGTAAGCCGCAGCCAACAATGATCAATGAGATTCGTCAATTCACCGTGGATTCGAATAAGAACACGCTGGAATTCGATGAAGATGACGAGGACAAAGCGGAAATCGAGCGAGAAGCAGAGAGGATCCGTCAGGCATTGGCCGAGGAGATTGAGGCAGGTTCTGTTGCAGTCGTAACGGACGAGGAACGCGTCATCATCCACATTCTGGAGAAGGCATCATTCTCATCGGGCGATAATCGGGTTCGCAACGGGTTTCGTCCAACATTGAGCAAGATCAGCGAGTTGCTCACCGATTCCAAAGGCCGCATCGACGTGGCAGGACACACTGACAACGTGCCGATTTACACGTCGCGATTTCGTTCCAACTGGGAGTTATCGACGAGTCGCGCCGTATCCGTAGCACTGATCCTGCTCGACAATGAAGCGCTTGATGCCGAACGTTTTACCGTGACCGGCCATGCCGATACCCAACCGAGACAACCAAATGACACACCCGAAAATCGTGCGGCTAATCGGCGCGTTGATATTCGTATAGTCATCGGTAAAGACCAGGAGTCGCGCAATGTCGTCACTGTCAGTGACAACGCAACGACCAACAACTCAGTCAGCACGGAGGTAACTGATGAGCTCTAATTCTGCTATGAGCGACGGCGAGCGCACTATGCGCCGTTCTTTTCGAATTCGTGAGAATGCGTTTATTCGCTACCGTACACTGAACCCGCAACAGATGGATGATCTGGTAAACGAGCGGGCAATTGGCCAACCATCCAAATTTCGTAACCATGCGCAGCTGGTGAGTCTGGAAGCAAAGTTCCGAGAAGCGTTCACGCTATTGGGGCAGGCGCCTGCCCCCGTCAGGGAGTGCCTCAGTGCACTCAATGACAAGATCAATCTGCTGCTTGACGAGCAGCCGGAACGACAGGAAGCAATGGCGGAGATGGTGAAGGGTTCTTCCTATCAATGCGAGATCGGCGCCACCGGGATTCGCTTCGATTGCGAAGAACAGCTCGAAGAAGGACAGAATCTCTTTATTCAGGTCATGCTGACATCAGATCGGCATTATCTTGAGACCACCGGCGTTGTGCGCGCGGAGCGAAAGCCGCTGAACGATGATCCTTTGCGCCCGTACGGCGTTGGCGTTGAATTCATCGGCCTGGGTGAGGGTGAAACAGAACTTCTGATTAAGCACCTGTTTCAGCGTGAAAGCGAAAGTCTTCGTATGCGACGACTGCAAATGGATTGAAGCAGTGGATCAAGCGCTAGCCCGTGCGACCGAGCGCACGCAGCTCTTCCTCGGTACGCTGCTCAATCACGGGCTGTAAATCGCGATACTGATCTGCATCGAGTTGCAGCCTTTGCAGAGAGATATGTGCCCAGTCTTCATGTGCAATAGCGTCAGTCTGTGTTACTACGCGCTCGGCGGCAATGACGACATCAACTAATCGAGGCGATTGTTTCGGGTTGTCACCGATATGCTCATGAGCGTCCATCGTATCGAGAATTTCAGTAGTGAAACCCCATTGTTCAGCGATACTGCGGCCGATCTGGGGATGCCAGCTATCGTCATCACAACGCGCACCGAGATCGACAACGGCGGCCGGAAAGTCGACCGATTTTTGCAGCATATAGAGCTTGCCAATATCGTGTAGGAGCCCGGCCAAATAAGCTTTGCCAGGATCGATAGACTCGAACCGCGCTGCGATCGTGGCTGCGGCGGCCGCCATCGCGACACTCTGTCTCCAGAGGATGCCCAACGAGTCGGCGAGACTCGCGTTTTTTTCAGCGGCAAACAACTGCTCAACCGCAAATGCGATCGCGCGGTTGCGCACTTCCTGTAAACCAAGACGCATCACGGCAGCATTGAGGTCTGGAATATCCCGGCCGCTCGGGTTGTGGAATGCAGAGTTTGCCGCTTGCATCAATCGAGAAGCCAGCACCGGTTCAAGATTGACCAGTTTCACGATCGCGGGGATTTCACAGTCTTCTTGCTGCAGCGCATCGCGGATTTTCATGACGGCATCGGGAAACGAAGGGAGCGCCACCTTCCCGGACTCGAGCTCGTGCGCCAGTGTATTGAGAAAACTCAAGGCTTGTGCGGCATCCATATCAGGCCCCTCTGGTCGCTGCGACGACCCCGTTGCGCTGCATTCGTACGAGCAGCTCTGCCTCGCCTTTTGCCAGAGCACAGTGCGAGGCGATCTGTTCGGCGTCAGCGCCTTGACGTGCCAGCGTCGTTGCCTCGGCGAACGCAGGCGTGGTCGGTAATGCCCACGGTGCGCTACGTTCTTGACTAACACGACGCAATTGGTCACGCAGTGCGCCGAGCTCGCGTACGAGCGTATCGTCGGGCTGCTCTGCATCCGCTTGTGTGTCTCTCAATCGCGCATCGGTTTCTTTGAGCAAGTCGGACATGCGCATCAGCACACCATCTTGCACGGCCATCTGACGGCGAACGCCAAGAAGCGTTAAAAACGTTGCAACGAATAACAGTGCGAAAACGGTCGCCAGCAAGGCGGGATAATTTGATAGATCCAGCATCATAGCTTGCGCTCCAGGTAGTCAACAAAGTCGCCCATACGACTACGCAGTCGGAGGAGCGCCTGCCCGTGAATTTGGCAAACACGCGATTCGCTGACCTCAAGTATCAGACCGACTTCCTTCAGATTCATGTCTTGCTGGTAGTACAACGACAACACCAGACGTTCTCTCTCTGGTAGTCGCGAGATTGCCTCGGCGAGCCGCTCCTTGAACTGGTCTTCCTCCAGCGCGTCGTCGGGCAGGGCATGATCGTCAGACGCTACTTCTGGGGTACGGTCAGAGTCTGCGTAAGGCTGACTCAAACTAAACAAGCGACAGCTCGCCGAATCGCGCAAGATAGCCTGGTACTCGTCCAGCGGCATGTCGAGCGAATCTGCGACCTGTTGCTCTGTCGGATGCTCCCCGGTCTCCGTCTCCAGTTTGGCGATGGCGTCTGTAATATGCCGATAGCGGCGATGCACCGACCTCGGTGTCCAATCCGACTTTCTGACTTCATCGAGAATCGATCCGCGTATTCGAATTCCTGCGTAGGTTTCGAAACTTGCCCCGCGACTCGCATCATAATGACTGGCCGCCTCGATCAAACCCAACATACCCGCCTGGATCAGATCATCGAGTTCGATATTTGGCGGTAGCTTCGCCATGATGTGATGCGCAATCCGTTTGACGAGGACTAGGTTGTCCGTGATGAGTGACTGTGTCGCAGCATCTGCTGCCGTCGTTTGTCGTTGTGGGTAACTCATTAGTGGATCCTTCCAACTGTCTTTTGTTGTTCCTGTATCAATCGTTCGAAAAAGAACTTCAGGCCGCCACTGGGCTCATGCCTTTGCTGCCA
>JBCAZB010000025.1:0-14103 GCA_038533315.1 Pseudomonadota bacterium
GATGGAGGCTTCACGCCCGTATGCTGAGCGCATCCGCAATGTGATCGCTCACTTGTCTCAGGCAAATCCGGACTATCGTCATCCCTGGTTGGATGAACGTGACGTCAAACGAGTTGGCTACATCGTAGTCTCTTCGGACCGGGGTTTGTGCGGCGGCCTGAACGTCAACCTGTTCAAGCTGTTAATCGCTGAAATGACTGAGTGGCAAAACAAGGGTGTAGAAGTCGAGCTGGCACTGATTGGCTCTAAGGCGGTGCAGTTGTTTAACCGTCTAGGTGGCAGCGTTCAGGCGACAGTGACCCAGCTGGGTGATCGTCCGCAGTTGAATGATCTGCTGGGCCTGATCAAAACGATGCTCGATCTGTATAGCGACGGCAACATTGATCGTCTGTTCCTGACGCATAACCAATTCGTTAGCGCGATCAGTCAGAAGCCGAAGTCGGTGACGTTGTTACCGGTCAGCGAGATCGAGAGCGAAGACGAGCTGCAACAGTACTGGGATTACATCTACGAGCCGGAAGCCGCTGAACTGCTCGACGACGTATTGATGCGCTACATCGAATCGCAAATTTATCGTGGGGTCGTTGAGAACTATGCGTGCGAGATGGCGGCTAAGATGGTCGCGATGAAGAGTGCGACCGACAACGCCGGCGACCTGATCGATTCGCTGCAACTGCAGTACAACAAGGCGCGTCAGGCCGCGATTACGCAGGAAATTAGTGAGATTGTTGGTGGCGCGGCTGCGGTTAGCGGCTAACGGACTGGCAACGAACAAGCATTTAACATTGGCGATAGCCTGGCTATCGAACGAGATTGAGGAATAGCGAATGAGCACTGGAAAGACCGCGCAGATTATTGGCGCCGTTGTGGACGTCGAGTTTCCGCGAGATGCGATCCCGAACGTATACGATGCGCTGGTGATGGACGACACGGGCCTGACGCTCGAGGTGCAGCAGCAGCTCGGCGACGGCGTTGTGCGTGCGATTGCGATGGGTGCTTCTGAGGGCCTGAAACGCGGCATGGACGTGCGTAACACGGGCGCGCCGATCAGTGTGCCGGTTGGCCAGGGCACGCTCGGTCGTGTCATGAACGTGCTGGGTGATCCTGAAGATAAAGCCGGCCCGATCGAAACCGAAGAGCGCGCGCCGATTCACCGTATGCCACCGAGCTACGAAGAGCAGGCGGCATCGACCGAACTGTTGGAAACCGGCGTCAAGGTGATCGACCTGATCATGCCGATCGCGAAAGGCGGTAAAGTCGGTTTGTTCGGTGGTGCTGGTGTTGGTAAGACGGTCACACTGATGGAGCTGATCAACAACATCGCTAAAGCGCACGACGGTTTGTCGGTGTTCGCCGGTGTTGGTGAGCGGACTCGGGAAGGTAATGACTTCTACTATGAGATGGAAGAAGCCGGCGTACTCGACAAGGTAGCGCTGGTTTATGGCCAGATGAACGAACCACCTGGTAACCGCCTGCGTGTCGCACTGACCGGTCTGACGATGGCCGAGTACTTCCGCGACGAAGGTCGTGACGTACTGATGTTCATCGATAACATCTACCGTTACACGCTGGCTGGTACCGAAGTATCGGCGCTGCTGGGTCGTATGCCATCCGCGGTAGGTTACCAGCCCACCCTCGCGGAAGAGATGGGCGTACTGCAGGAGCGTATCACCTCGACAAAGACCGGTTCTATTACGTCGTTCCAGGCCGTTTACGTCCCTGCGGATGACTTGACCGACCCGTCTCCGGCAACGACCTTTGCTCACTTGGACGCGACGCTCGTACTGTCTCGCCAAATCTCCGAGCTCGGTATCTACCCGGCGGTAGATCCGCTCGACTCCACCAGTCGACTGCTCGACCCGAACGTCATCGGTCAGGAACACTACGACTGTGCGCGTGCAGTGCAGGCCGTACTGCAGACCTACAAGGAACTGCAGGACATCATCGCGATTCTCGGTATGGATGAGCTGTCTGAAGAACAGAAGCAAACCGTAAACCGCGCGCGTAAGATTCAGCGCTTCCTGTCGCAGCCATTCTTCGTGGCCGCCCAGTTCACCGGCGCCGAAGGTAAATACGTTTCGCTAAAAGACACCATCCGTGGCTTCCAGGGCATCGTTAACGGTGACTACGATCACTTGCCGGAACAGGCGTTTTACATGGTGGGCTCGATCGAAGAAGCGGTTGAGAAAGCCAAAGGGATGCAGGGCTAAACATGGCGACACTCAACGTCGATATCGTTTCTGCCGAAGGCGAGATTTTTTCCGGTGCTGCCGGGATGGTTTTCGCACCTGCCGGCATGGGCGAAATCGGTATCGCGCCACGTCACGCGCCGCTGCTGACGTCGTTGCGTCCCGGCGAAGTGCGTGTGCTCGATGCCGACGGTAACGAGCAGTTCTTCTACATCACCGGCGGCATGATCGAAGTGCAGCCGAACATGGTGACGATTCTCGCGGACACGGCACTGCGCGGCGATGAGCTCGACGAAGCCGCCGCGCTGGAAGCACAGGAAGCGGCCCGCGAAGCATTGGAAAACGCCTCCGAAACCACCGATCTGCAACGTGCGCAGGAAGAACTGGCCGAGGCTGCTGCCCGCTATCGTGCTGCACAAAAACTGAAGGCGGGCCGCTAGATCCGCCGGTCGAGTCGGCTGGACTCCCTGACCTTCTCTATCGTGCCGCCAACTCAGGCGGCCACGTTTTCCGCTTTCGCCAAGCGCTTGTTCGTCGAAACCTATGCCGCGCAAAACGCGGATAATCAGACCAACTTCAATGCCTATCTGGCGCAGTCGTTCGGGACGGATATCCAGCGATCAGAGCTATCGGATCGGTCGAAAGTCACCATGTGGGCCACCGACGACAACGGCCCCGCAGGCTACTTCCAACTGGTGTTCGATCAGCCGGCACCGATCGATCTCAATATTGATAGCGTCTGTGAGCTGAAACGGTTCTACGTCGACAAACCCTGGCAAGGCACCGGCCTTGCCTATCGGCAAATGGAACATGCGATCGAACAGGCGCGCTTGCGCGCATTCGGCTTGTGGCTCGGTGTCTGGTCTGAGAACGCCCACGCGATACGTTTTTATGAGCGGGCCGGGCTGCAGCGGCGCGGCACTGTCACCTTTCATTTAGGCGATGACCCACAGCAGGATGATGTCTACGCACTGACCTGGTAGTCGGTGCTATGTGGAATTCTGCTAGGCTTCCTGCATGACCTTCAGTAATGCCACCTGTTTCAGGCAGCGTGACCGGTGACTACTTTGTTGCTGTTGCCGGGCTTTGACGGTACCGGTCATTTGTTCACGCCGTTGGTTGCCGCCCTCGATGATTCGTTCGCTGTTCAGACCGTCGGCTACAACGACTCGCGCACACTTGCCGGCTACCAATCCACCGTGGCGGACGCGTGTCCGAAGGACGATCCTGTCATTGTGGTGGCCGAGTCGTTCTCTGGGCCGATCGGCTTGCAGTTTCTCGCAGAAGCCCCGGACAACGTCATTGGCGGTGTTTTTTCGGCAACGTTTGCAAAGCCGCCATTAGCTTTAATCATCTCTCTCGCCGAAAAACTACGACTCGCCTCATTCACCATCCCGGCGGTTAGCGAGCAGATCTTGCGGTGGTTTTGTTTGAATGGCGTGAGCGATATCAGCTTGATCAAGGAGATCACGGCTGTGGTGCGTGGCGTTGGCGGCCGCACCGTGCAAAGTCGACTAGCCGCTTTGAACGCGATGGATGCCACGCCCGTCTTGTCCGAGATTCGCGCCCCGCTCATGACGATTGCTGCCGGCAATGATCGGGTGATTCGTCAACGCTATATGCAGCCGATTGTCGATTCGCCAACCCACCAACAACACGTGACAATCGATGGCCCGCATCTGCTGCTGCAGACACGCGCCAAACAGGTCGCAGAGGCAATTCAGAGTTTCGCCGGTTCGCTGTGAGCAACCGCGCTGCTTTGCTAAACGCAGCATCGGGAATTAAGATACAGCGCGCCACGGTCAATGCGGTGACCGGGCACAGTGGACAACGACTAAAGAAGCATTCATGGCATTAGCGAAAGAATCGGTGCTGGATATCCATCACTGGAACGACACCTTGTTCAGCTTTCGGACGACTCGATCCGATAGTTTCCGGTTTGAAAACGGTCACTTCGTCATGGTCGGCCTGATGGTGGATGGCAAACCCTTGCTGCGCGCCTACAGTATCGCGAGCCCAAACTACGAAGATCATCTCGAGTTCTTCAGTATCAAAGTGCAGGATGGTCCGCTGACGTCTCGCCTGCAGCATATCGAGGTGGGCGACGAGATATTGATTAGCAAGAAGCCCGTCGGGACGCTTGTGATCACCGATCTGAAGCCTGCCGACAATCTCTATCTGTTTGGTAGCGGCACCGGGCTCGCGCCGTATCTTGCGATTATCCGCGACCCGGACACCTATGAGCGTTTCAAAAAGGTGATCGTGGTGCACAGCGTGCGTGAAGTGAGCGACCTCGCCTATCGCGAGTACATCACCGAGACGTTGCCAGAGCACGAGTATCTCGGGGAGCTGGTTCGTGAGCAGTTGGTCTATTATCCCACTGTTACACGCGAAGCTTTCGAACACACTGGGCGCATCACCGAGATCGTGCCGAATGGACAGCTCAGCAACGATACCGGACTACCGCAACTGAACCCCGAGACCGATCGGGCCATGATCTGTGGTTCTCCGAGCATGCTCAAAGACACCGCCGCGATGCTGGACGAGCTCGGGTTTGTTGCCTCCAAGCGTATCGGTGATGTTGCACACTACGTGATTGAACGCGCGTTTGTGGAATAGCACCGCGCTAATCGTCGCCGGGTGGGTAGCCCCAGGAGCCTACGATCCGAGTTTGCGCGCGATGAGTCTCGAAACCCGGTAACGCATTTCGCCAGGTATCGAATGCGGCGAGATCAAGGTCCGGCGGAGCTGTCCAGGATGGGTGTTTGAGGTAGGCCCAGACGTATTCCTTGAGAAATCCTGCCGCTTCAGCATCAGCGACGGCATCCAGATAGTTGGCGTCCGCTGCGCGTTCGTCTAAGCCTGGATCACCGTAGTCCAGCCAACGATCGACCAGCGACTCGCGCGCGCTCAGTTCGCAGTCGAACGATGTATTGCGCGCCGGGTTGTCACCGCCCATTTCAAGCTGACAAATGCTCTTGCTCAGGCTGTAGGCGACCCAACTCTGTACCACGGGATCGTCACTGACCTCGGCATAGGCAGGCAGCGCAAAGCGAGACCCGTCCGTGACGCCATCACGCACGTAGACCCTTGAATCACAGGCAGAAATCAGCCCGATTAAGAGCAAGATCATGCTCCTGAATATCGCCAAACTGTAACCCATGTCCGGTAGCGTACGTGCGTCTGTTCACAGGTTTCAAGCGCAGTCTGCGGTATCATTCACTTATGACAACAAGAACCCTTCCTCTGAGCGTGGTTGTACTTGCCGCTGGTCGCGGCACGCGCATGAAATCCCGTCTGCCGAAAGTACTGCAATTGCTGGCTGGCAAGCCGCTGCTCGGTCATGTTTTGGATTTATCCGCCACCATCGAGGCGGACCAGACGGTCATCGTCTATGGCCACGGTGGCGACGCGGTGAAATCGACATTCACCGATTCGGCGCTGAAGTGGGCAGAACAGGCGGATCAGCTCGGTACCGGCCATGCTGTTCAGCAAGCGATGCCGCAGATTGCCGATGATCATCGGGTGTTGATTCTCTGTGGTGATGTGCCGCTGCTGACAACCGCCACAGTCGAGCGGTTGCTGACTGAAACGCCGGACGACGCAGTCGGTGTGTTAACGGTGAAGGCGCCGGACCCTGCTGGCTACGGGCGTATTGTGCGTGATGCCAGCGGTAATGTGACCGCGATCGTCGAACAAAAAGATGCGATGCCGGAGCAAATCGCGATCGACGAGATCAACTCCGGTGTATTTGTTGTGCCGGCCGCGCCGCTGAAACAATGGCTGGACCAACTCAAACCGCAAAACGCGCAGGGTGAGTATTACCTGACCGACATCGTCGGTCTGGCTGTTGAACATGGGGTTGTCGTACATGGCGTCATGGGCGACGACATGGAGGAAATCTCTGGCATCAACGACCGGGTGCAACTCGCCGAGGCTGAGTGCGCGTTCCAGCGCCGCGCCGTACATGCGTTGATGCTGGATGGCGTTCAGGTTGCTGATCCGCATCGCGTCGATATTCGCGGCAATGTGACCTGCGGCCAGGATGTCTTTCTGGACGTCAACACGGTGTTGACCGGTGATGTCACACTCGGCGATGGCGTACACATTGGCCCGAACTGCGTGATCACCGATAGCGAGATCGGCGCGGAGACCGAGCTGTTTCCGAATTGTGTCGTCGAGCAGTCGCGCATCGGCGCGCATTGCCTGATCGGCCCGTATGCCCGCCTGCGCCCGGCCAACGAGTTGGCGGATCGCACGAAGGTCGGCAATTTTGTTGAGCTAAAGAAGAGCCAGATCGGCGAAGGCAGCAAGGTGAATCATCTGACCTACGTCGGTGATTCGATTGTTGGGCGGGATGTCAACATCGGTGCTGGCACTATTACCTGTAACTACGATGGCGCCAACAAACATCAGACCATCATTAACGATGGTGCTTTTATCGGTTCCGGTGTAGAGCTGGTGGCGCCGGTTGAGGTCGGTGCGGGCGCAACCATCGGTGCGGGATCGACGATTGCCAAATCGGCACCGAGCGAACAACTGACACTGGAACGGGCGCGCCAACGCAGCATCGAAGGCTGGACGCGACCGGTCAAGAACAAACGCTGATTCGTCGAAGCACGAATTCAACAAAGAGAATAAGTCGGTGGGCCTATCGGCCACCACGGCAGGGAGACAACTGACATGTGTGGAATTGTAGGTGCGATTGCGGAGCGCAACGTTGTACCGATCCTCATCGAAGGGCTGAAGCGACTCGAATACCGAGGCTACGACTCGGCGGGTGTATCCGTATTGCAGCAAGATGGCACGTTGGGTCTGCGCCGCGCGGTCGGCAAAGTAGCCGGTTTGGTGGACAAGCTCGATGCCGACCCGATGGGCGGCAAGCTGGGTGTGGCACACACGCGCTGGGCGACTCATGGTGGTGTGACCGAAGCCAACGCTCACCCGCATTTGTCGGAAGACCGTATTGCCGTGATCCACAACGGTGTGATCGAGAACTTCCAGCCGATTAAAGACGAGCTGCTGGCCAAGGGCTACCACTTCAATTCCGAAACCGACACCGAAGTGGCGGCGCACCTGGTCACCGACTATCTGAAGTCGGGATTGCCGCTGTTGGATGCGGTTAGCAAAGCGGTCAAGCGTTTCGAAGGCGCCTACGCATTGCTGGTGGCGGATCGTGAGGATCCGGAACGTTTTATCGTCAGCCGCGTGGCCAGCCCGCTGGTGATCGGTCTTGGCATTGGCGAGAACTTCGTCGCGAGTGGCATTCAGGCGCTACTGCCGGTCACACAACGTTTTATTTATCTTGAGCAGGGCGATCTTGCTGAAATTACACGCGACTCGGTCGTGATTTATGACACCGACGGCAACCAGGTCGAGCGTGAGATTCACGAAACCAAGGTCAATAGTGATGCGGCGGACAAAGGGCCGTACCGCCACTACATGCTCAAAGAGATCTTCGAGCAACCGGCGGCACTGACCGACACGTTGTACGGTCGCGTCAGTGACCAACGCGTCTTGCCGGATTCACTCGGACCGCGTGCTGCCGAACTGCTACCGCAAGTCGAGAATATCCATATCGTTGCCTGTGGCACCAGCTATCACGCGGGCGCGGTCGGCAAGTATTGGTTCGAGTCGCTGGCGGGCGTGCCATGTCAGGTAGAGATCGCCAGCGAGTACCGTTATCGCAAAGTGATCGTGCCGCCGAATACATTGTTCGTGACGTTGTCACAGTCCGGCGAGACAGCCGACACGCTCGAAGCACTGCGCATCGCTAAGGAGTCGGGCTACATCGGCTCATTGACGATCTGTAACAGCGCGCATAGCTCAATGGTGCGTGAGTCGGATCTTGTCATGATGACGCAGGCCGGCCCGGAAATCGGCGTCGCGAGCACCAAAGCTTTTACCACCCAGCTGATTTCGGTGCTGCTGGTCACATTGATGCTGGCGCGTCATCGTGGCATGAGTGACGAGAAAGAAGCCGAGCTGGTGCCGCATTTGTATCGTGTTGCGTCGGCCGTCGAAGACACGCTGAAGATGGACGAATATCTGCAACACATCGCGGAAGATTTCGCAGAGAAGCATCACACGCTGTTCCTTGGTCGCGGTCCGATGTGGCCGGTGGCGATGGAAGGCGCGCTGAAGCTGAAAGAGATTTCCTATATCCACGCCGAGGCGTACGCGGCTGGTGAGCTCAAGCACGGTCCCCTCGCGCTGATCGATGAGGAAATGCCGGTCGTGGTCGTCGCGCCGAATAACGATCTGCTCGACAAACTGAAATCGAATATGCAGGTCGTGCGCGCGCGTGGTGGCCAGTTGTATGTATTTGCGGATAGCAATACCGGCATCGAGAGTGAAGAAGGCATTCGCGTGATCGAGATGCCACACGTTGATCGACTCATCGCACCGATCGTCTACACGGTGCCGCTACAGCTGCTGTCGTACTACGTCGCGTTGCTCAAAGGCACCGACGTCGACCAGCCACGTAACCTGGCGAAGAGTGTGACGGTGGAGTGATGCGAAGCCGCTGTCTTTGTGGTTGGTTTCTGGTAATTAAAAGTGTCGGATTGCAATTAAAAGTGTCGGAGATTTTTGGCAAGTCTCTGATCCAGAGAAAGAAGCGTCTGATTTCTTGTAATTAAAAGTGTCGGAGATCGGATGAGTGTCCGGTCTACGATCGATACAGGCCGCACAGGAGTTCCAAGGTAGAATGACCGCTGATGACCCTTTCCGGACCTTAACCCGTCGTATCTCTAGAACGGAGCGACACTCGATATGCCATGACGCGCCGTTCAAAAGCATACTCGAATCATAAGACCCAAGAGCCGCACTAACCGGTGTCGCTCAGATCAGGAAACTTGCGATGGCGCACAACGGGTCCTGGTCTCGGAGGTAGACTTTGACGATGTCCTTGCGGTCGGGGCAGGCGTGTGCGCTGACCGCAACTGCGTAAACGCAAGCGAAGGCCGCGTTGCAGCCGCCGCCACGCCTGTCGGGGGTCGCGAATCCGTGCGCGTGTCGTACCCGACCAACGCACTCGACACCTCGAAAAAGTACCAGTCTGTCTGCGGACTGCACCATCACGAAGGGCTCTTCGACGTTGAGCCGAAGTAGAAAGACACCGGTGGGCATTGTTGAATGCAAATGAGAATCATTTGTAGTACTGTCTTCCGGTCGACGAATTTCTCTGGAAGTACTCATGACCCGCGCCCAGCCCATCTACCGTGCCTGCTTAGTTCTCCCCTCCATCTGCCTCGCGTCGGTGCTGCAGTGCGCGCTGGCACAGGAGGCACCTAGTGCCGTTGCCGACGAAGGTGCTATCGACGAGATTATCGTTACGTCGTCACGCCGCGAGCAGACAATCAGCGAGATCCCACGCTCGGTGCGCGTTTTCGACGCCCAGGCGCTCGACGTATTCCTCGAACAAACTTCCAACGTGCAGCAGATCCTGGGTAAGGCCATCCCCGGGTTCGCACCGCCGGTGACCGAGGGCAGCGCCGGATCCCTGTCGCTGAGAGGGCGCGATCCGCTGTACCTGATCGATGGTATCCCGGTCGCGTCGAACACCAACTTCTCGCGCTTCCTCGACAAGTTTGATCCGCTTACTCTCGAGCGCGTCGAGGTTGTGTACGGTCCGACGGCACTTTATGGCGCCGGCGCGACGGGCGGGGTCATCCAGTTTTTCACGAAAACGCCCGAGACGGAGGGCTTGCACTTCCAGGCAGGCGCACAGGTTCGCTCTTACATTGCGGATGAGGACGCTTTCGACGGTGACGGTACGTCTCCGAAGATTCACGCTAGCGTAAGCGGTCGCGTGAACGACTGGTTCAGCCTAGTCGCATACGCAAGTTTCGAAGATGTCAGAGGTACTTACCGCGCCCAAGGCGATCTGTTGACCGGCCGCAGCCAGTTCGCTGAGGACACGACCTTCTTCGGCAAAGGCGTATTTGACATCGCCCAGGATCAGCGCATAACGGTCAGCATCAACGATACTTCGCTGGAGCCCAGCAACCGGTTGTTTGAGCTCGCATCGGTTCCGGCAGGCGACGGCACCCAGATTGCCGGTGCGTCGCCGACGCCATTTTCTTACGCTGAGCCGCCGACGAACGAATTTTTCTTTGCCAGCGCCAACTACCAGCATGACAATCTGTTTGGTGGGCAGTTGTCCGCGCTCTACTACACTAGCGAGTCCGAGTTCCTGAATCCGGGCAGTGACATTCGCCCACTACTGATGCGTTTCGGCGGGCCCTTCCCGGACACCTGGCCAGGGCTATGGCAGACCGGCCGGACAACCGATGAGACCGGGCTTCGGGTGCAATACGCGCGCGACATTACTGACCGTATTAATGTAGCGGTCGGCGCGGACTACAATGACGCTGAGAGCGACAGCCTGCTACCCATTTCCACAGAGGCCAACTTCGACCAAACTCTTTTCTTCGATGCGGCGACACAGGCGCAACAGACCCCGCCCTACACGATTGAGGCGCTTGGTGCGTTCGTTGAGGCCAGCTATGTCGTGACCGATCGGCTGACGGTATCGGGCGGGCTGCGTTGGGACGACTTCGACTACACCGTCGTCGGCCCCTACAACGTCGTCTTCACATTCGTTCCCGGCACTCGCCCAGGCGGATCGGGCAGCGCAGACGACACATCGTTCAACATAGGCGCCACCTACGACATCACTGACTCATTGACCGTTTTTGGCAACTACTCCGAGGGATTCACGATCCCGTCGCTCGGCTTTATAGGCAACAACGTCGCGCCCGGCGTACCGGTTTCGGACTCGGACCTCGTCGCGCCGGTCATTACCGAAAGCTACGAGATCGGAGTGCGCGGAACTGTGTACGATGTCGACTACAGCTTTGCTTTCTACGACACGTCATCCGACTTCAGCACCGCCGTCGGCGTGGACCCGGCAACGGGGCTGATCATTCGAGACCGTGCACCGGTCGAAATCATGGGCATCGAGGCATCAGCGGGCTGGCGAGCGACCGATCGTTTAACGCTTGATGCATCGGTGGCTTGGGTCGAGGGTGAGGTAGACCCGAACGATGATGGCAATTTCATCGACATCTCCACGCAGGACGTTCCACCGATCAAGCTAAGCGTCCAGCCCCGCTTCGAGCTCTCGGAAACGCTGACTGTGTTTGGCCAGATTCTCTGGGTTGATAGCCGGGACGACGGCTTTCTCGACGGAACCGACGCGAATCCGGCGGACAACTACACCTTGTTCGACGCTGGCCTCAATTGGGCCGCTTACGACGGCGACTACGGCAGCGGCTCACTTGGCGTTCAGGTACAGAATCTGCTAAACGAGGAGTATGTACCTGCTGGAGAAGCAACCTTCATACCGGGCCGGATCTTCTCCGGGCCGGGCCGGTCGATCACACTGTCGTACCTGCACGATTTCTAGAGACGCAGATCATTCTCATCACCGCGAATCGCGGTCGTGTCCGCGACGTTGGCTTGAACGAGCGACCGTGTGATATCGCTAAGCCCAACTGGGATGCGTCAGAATGAGAGGCAAGTACAAGGAAAACCAGCGTGTCGAACTCCTATCGGACGGCGCTCGACTGCTGACTGAGAGCATGCGGGAGTGGGCGCGGTCGGTGCGCGAGCAGGAGTGCAGTTGCGGTGCACTGCGCGAACTCTACGGCTATTATGGCGTTGAGGCTGCCTTGCCGATCGGCAATGAACTAATGTGCTACGTGTCGGTCGCAACGCAGCAGAGGCTTGCTCTGCATGGCCAAAATGTTGAGACTCTCGCAGACGATGAGTGGCTCATGATCCGTATCGTCCGCGCCGTGGAACGCGACGATCCGGAAACCGCTTACCGGCTGTGCGCTGACCATTTTCCCGGCAGCTTGGCGACAACGTTGTTCCGCGTAATGGGTGCCTTCGTTAGCGTAGCAGTTAAACACGGCCTCAGCTTCTGCGGCACGCGCCGGCCGACCTTAGTGACGGTACTTGGCGACCCGAGAACAAGGTGATGATCAGCGGTCCGTCACTGTGAAAAGACCCGGCGCGATTGCGGATTGCCGTTGAAGACGGTTGGCGCTAAATGGCTGCGTTTGCTGCCGGCTGTTGGCACAGTGGCTCTCCTTCTCTTGCTCTTCGCTGGCCCAGGATCGCGCTTGGGCGTGTGGGGAATCTGGTTCGGGTTCACGCTGATGCGCGTGGCACTCTACCTTGGCGCGGCCTGTATCGTGTTGGGTCTGGCATTGGCGGTAATGCCGAAACTGCGTCAGCAAAGTCTTGGTGTGATCGTGCTCTCGATTGTACTCGGCGCAATGACCGTTTCCCCGATCCTTTACCAGGTTCGGAAAGCCCGCGCACGGCCGTATATTCATGATTTAACGACGGACACTATGGATCCGCCCGAATTCGTCGACGTGGCCGCGTTGCGGGCGGCCGCACCCAATCCGGTTGAATACGGCGGCGAGGCGGTCGCAGAAAAACAGCGCTCGGGCTACCCTGAACTGCGACCTTTGCGCGTGCCTCAGTCACCCAGTGAGGTCTTTGATACGGCCGTCGCTGCAGCCAAGGCTATGGGTTGGGATATGGTGGCCGCGCAATCCGAAGCGGGCCGGATCGAAGCTACAGACACAACGTTTTGGTTCGGTTTCAAGGACGACGTGGTAATCCGGATACGCCCGGAAGACGCTGGCAGCGTGATCGATATTCGTTCTAAGTCTCGCATAGGCGGCAGCGACATCGGCGCTAATGCTGAGCGGATCGACCGCTTTCTAAAGGAGCTATCGGGGCGCCTCGACGCTGACCAAGGTCATTGTGGGTTGGAGTGCGAATGAGTGTAGCTGACGCTTACCGCAGGCTTCCTCATCACGCGAGGATGCGCTCTGGAAAGCGACACGAAGCCCACAGAAGTTCGTGCCAAGACCAAAACGAAATTCTCGACGATTACCGAGTGGCGCTGTTCTTGCAACTCCAGCCATTTTTGGATGCCTGATGGCGCTACTGTTATTATTGCATACGTAGCTGGCGGCGAATCGTATGGCCGCTTGTGGCCGACTGCAGCAGCCCTGGCTTCCTGAGTTAAAGTGGCAGCCGCTGACCCGTATCGGCCGTTCGACAATCCGCGAATTTTAGAGAGTATGTGATTGAACAATCTTCCGAGTAAAGATATTCGTGTCGTTATTACAGGATCAACAGGCCGCCTCGGACGCGAGGTCATGCGCGCGTTCGATGAGGCCGGTTGTTCATCTACAGGAATTGATTCCGCAGCAACCGCGGAGTTCAGAAAGGATGGGGATTTTGTACACAGAAGAGCCGACCTAACCGATTATGGCGAGACAATCGATGCTCTCAGCGGCTGCGACACTGTCGTGCATCTCGCCAATATTTCCTATCCGGGTTTCCACCCCGATCACAAGACGTTCACCCAGAACGTTGGAATGAACTACAACGTTTTTTCAGCTGCCAGCGCACTAAAGTGCCGCCGGGTAATCTGGCTGTCATCAGCAAACGTCGGTGGTATCGAGCCAAACGCCGTCGCCCCGGAACGTTTTCCTATAACCGAGGATCAGGCGCCCAGGCCAAGCTCTGCATACGCGCTGTCTAAGTCAGTGAGCGAGTCAACCGCTGAGTTTTTTGGATCGACCACAGCGACGACTTTTGTTGGCATTCGTTCAACCCTAATCGTGTACCCGGAAGATCACGAGCTATTGCGAGCCGACGCCAACAATACCGAGCTTCGTCAATGGCACTATTGGAGCTATATTGATGTGCGCGATTTGACAGGCTTGATTCTGCTTGCCGCAACGTCCACGAACGAAGAGACGACAATCATCAACGCAACCGCAGCGGACACGATTCTCAATAGAGGTAGCGCCGAGCACTGTGCTGAATATTTCCCGGAGACCCCTTGCGATATAGACGCGAATCTAACGCGATCACT
>JBCAZB010000026.1:0-14092 GCA_038533315.1 Pseudomonadota bacterium
TAACACCTGACCGATGTAACAGGTAGAGCAAATCATCCGTTGCGATATTTCCTGTCGCTGCCGGTGCAAAAGGACAACCGCCAATGCCACCAATACTGGCGTCCAGCGCGGTCACCCCTGCGGCCACTGCCGCAGCCGCATTGGCAATCCCGGTGTTACGCGTATTGTGGAAATGGCAACGCAGTGGCAAGTCCGGCAGTAAGTCCCGCAGTCGCGTCACCAATCGTGTCACCTGCGCCGGGACACCGACCCCGATGCTATCGGCCAACGCCAACTCGTCAGGTTCGGCCGCTGCGACGGCCTCCGCGATTTCTATCACGCGATCCTCACTGACATCACCCTCGAACGGACACCCGAAAGCAGCCGAGATAGTAACGCCCGCACGAATGCCCGCTGATTTGGCCTGCTCCGCAATCGCCAGCCAATCGTCGATAGACTGTGCAGTCGGTACGCCCTGATTGCGTTGGTTGTACGTGTCGCTCGCCACCACTGGCATGGTGATCTCATCGACGCCTGCCGCTTTCGCACGATCGAAACCGCGCTGGTTGAGCACCAGGCCGATGTAATCGACATCATCACGTACCGGCAATAGCGCCAACAGCGCCTCGGCATCGGCCATTTGAGGCACCTTTTTTGGGTGGACGAAGCTCGTTACCTCAACGCGACGTATACCGGCATCGATCGCTCTGGTAATCAGAGCCGCTTTTTGCTCCGTGGACAACAGCTTCGGCTCAGACTGCAACCCGTCGCGAGGACTGACCTCAACGAGGCTAATAGATGGGCGTTTCTGGGTCATACGCAAATGCTATCAGAAATTGGTCGGACACTGGTTCGACCAAGTCGTTTGCTGCATTGCACCAAATTTGAATCTCGATTAAAATTGAAGGGCTAAGTACACAGGAGCGCGTTAGATGCGATTTGAGTTAACCGAAGAGCAACAAATGATCCAGGCGGCAGCGAGAGATTTCGCTCAAAGCGAAATTGTTCCGGTTGCTGCAGAGTTCGATGCTTCCGGTGAATTCCCGGTTTCCACGATTGCGAAAGCGGGCGAACTTGGCTTCATGGGCATTGAAGTGCCCACTGAGTATGGCGGTGCCGGACTCGATGCCATTTCCTATGCATTGATGCTCGAGGAAATCGCCGCCGCTGATGGCGCCCATAGCACCATCGTCTCGGTAAACAACTCACTCTACAGCAATGGCATTCTGGGTTTCGGTACCGACGATCAGAAACGTCAGTTCGTGACACCCGTCGCCACGGGCGAAGCCATTGGGGCCTACGCGTTAACCGAACCGCAATCCGGTTCCGACTCAAGCAACATGCGTTCACGTGCAGTTTTGTCTGCAGATGGCAGCCACTACGTCATCAACGCCAAAAAGTCCTGGATCACTTCCGGTCCGGTTGCCAAGTTCATCGTGGTATTCGCAATGACCGATGCCGACGCCGGTGCTCGGGGCGTGTCAGCGTTCGTGATCGATACCGACAAGCCAGGGTTCAGTCGTGGCAAAACAGAACCCAAACTCGGTATCCGCGCCTCGGCTACTTGCGAGATCGAGTTGACGGACTATCAGTGTCCGGTCGAGCACCGTTTAGGCGAAGAAGGCGAAGGCTTCAAGATCGCAATGACAGTACTGGATGCCGGTCGCATTGGTATTGCAGCGCAAGCTATTGGTATCGCTCGTGCGGCGTATGAAGCCAGCGTCCAGTACGCGCAAGAGCGTGTTGCTTTCGGCGCTCCGATTGGTTCTTTCCAGATGAACCAAGCGAAAATCGCCGACATGAAAACCCGTCTCGAAGCAGCCCGCTTGCTGACGCTTCAGGCCGCCTGGTCGAAGGACACTGCAAAGAAATCAGGTAGGCGCAATACACTGAATGCCAGCATGGCCAAGTTATATGCGTCTGAAGCCGCGATGTTTATTACGCATGCGGCTGTCCAGATGCATGGCGGTATGGGCTACAGCAAAGAGTTGCCTGTCGAACGCTATTTCCGCGATGCCAAAATTACCGAGATTTACGAAGGCACCAGTGAGATCCAGCGCATGGTGATTGCGCGCGCTGAAACCGGTCTACGCTAAGGGACTGCCGACCAATACCGCGTCGGGGTACTCCAGCGCGGCGGGCGATTGGCCTGGGTCAGATGTTTAGAGATCGTTTTGTGCGACGTGGACGACAAGTCCATCCATTTCTTCTGTGATTTCGATCTGACACGTCAACCGGCTGTTATCCTTCCTATCGTAGGCGGCATCCAGCATGCTGTCTTCCATATCATCCATCTCGGGCAACTTACCTTGCCACGCTGGATCGACATAACTGTGGCAGGTCGCACAAGCACACGCGCCACCGCACTCTGCCAGAATGCCGTCGATACCGTTATTGATAGCAGCTTCCATCACGGTATAACCCACGTCGGCCTGGACTTCTTTTCGATTATCGTCCTGATCGACGAACACAATGGTTGGCATACTTCTCTCCATTCACGAACCCCACTCTTTTTGGGGGCAACAAGACAATTTTCAATGCAAAAAAAATGGTGGGCTAATGCCCACCATTTTCGTAATTAGCGATCTAAGTTTACGGTGCGGCGTCAGCAGCAGGCTCCTCAGCTGTGCCGTCATCGCTGGTTTCCTCAGCCTCGGGCTCCGGGGCCGCGTCGCGACGCGCTTGCTGGCGCGCCAGACGAAGTTGCTCCAGTCGCGCTTCGTCAGACTCGATCACCTTGATCCATTGACGGCCGAGCGTAGCACTGCGCTCGTCATTCGTGGCTTTGCGGAATTCCTGCTTAGCCGCGCTCAGGCGATTCAGGTTGTACAAACACATACCAATTGTGATGTTGCTGTCAGATGGTCGTTGCAGCCCGCCTTTACGGAGACTGGACCGGCCGGCATCGACGCACTCCGAATACTGATCAGTATTCAGATAAGAAATAGCCAGACGAGCGTCCAGATCACCGTCAGAACTCAACCGCGCGGCTTCGCGCAGTGCCGGTATCGCTTTCAGGTCTTCCGCAGCGAGCGCCCAGGCTTGTGACAGAAGACGATAGTTCTTCGCGTCCTTGCCAATCGAGCCGCTATTCATACCCTCTTCCAGCACGACCGCTGCCTTGTAAGGCACCTCACCCTGTAAGTAGAGCTGCGCCATCGTAACAAGCTCGGACTCAGTGCTCAGCACACCCGCCGTATACATCGCCTCGTAAACAGACAGCATGTTGCGCTCTTCGTCGAGCTCGGAAAAGATGCCGCCGAGCGCCATCCAATACGACTTCTTCGGCCAACCTGCGATTAGCAACTTCAACGTGTCACGGACACAACGATAGTCCTCAGTCTGATAACACGCGTAGTATTTGAGGTTGTACCAGTCTTCCTTGATTTCAGTACCGCGTCGCGTCGCTTCGGCGATCGCCGTATTGAGCGGCTGTATCATCTTCTGAAACTCGCCGATCTGCGAATAAGCCTGTGCGAGCAATACGTATGGCTCGGGTGGCGGATTATTGGCCTCTGCGAACCAGCGATCCAGATATTCGATCGTTTTCTGGTAGTTTTCCTGCGTTGCGTACAACTGGGCGACCGTATAGATCGTTTGTGTACGCATTTGAGGCTCAACTTCGGGAATATCGATCAGCTCTTGGTACGACCGAATCGCACAGTTGATATCGCCGCTGCTGTAACAAATGAAGCCCTTAAAGTTGAGGACGTTACCACGCTCAAACGATGTCAGCTCATCTCGCAACAGACCGTCGATAATGCGACCTGCTCCGGCAAAATCCTCGGCATCAACAGATTCCTGAGCCTTTGTTAGCTTGTCGTAGACCGCTTTCGACAGGGCCTCTGCTTTCTTGGTCTCGCGCTGTGGTGGCTCATCGTCTTGTGCCAGCGCAGCGGTTGACCCCAGCATCATTACGGCCGCACTCATCGCGATGAATGCGCGTCGCAACAGGCCGAATGTAAATTTAGTCATGCTCACTTCCCTTGCCAGCAACACGAGGTCGCTGTCAGATCAATGTTACTTCTGCAATTCGAATCGAATACGTGTCTCAACACCCGGCACTTCCACCGGTTGCCCATCCACAACCCGTGGCTTGTATTTGAATTTCAGTACGGCATTGGTCGCCGCCCTGTTGAACAAGCTACTGGTCGAATAAGTCACCGTGGGATCCTTTACGGTGCCCGAGGTCGTTACCGTGAACATCATGTCTACGTAGCCCTCGAGGCCGCGTGACAATGCTCGGTTTGGATACACCGGCGCTACTCGAACAATCGGCAAATACTCACCATCCGAATAACTCAGTGACCCGGGCCCCGCGATGTCCGTACCTGTGCTCACAGTCGGCGCTCTCACACCAATCGTTGCAACGTCTGGATTCACGTTGTCCATCGGTGGCGGTGGCACGTCGGGCGGCGGCGTCTCGGGTTTTTGCGGCTTTTCAGGTTTACGCTCTTCGCGGTTGACCACTTCTTGCTGCTTCACACGAACAAAGTCGAGCATTTGGCGCTCGCGTGGCTTTTGCAACGCACTCTCACCGTTCTCGATCAGGAAGTTCATCAGAAACAGTAGGAAGCTCGTCACTACCGCACCTGAAACAAGGCCTATCAGATATCTCATCGTCCTACCTCTACGTCTCCACCATCCGTTGGATGGCTACTCGTTATTGGCTGCCAGCGAAACGTTATCGACGCCTGCCTCGCGCGCAGCATTCATGACGATCACCAAAGTCTCATTGTTTGACTTCTTGTCCGCCTGGATGACTACGGAACCCTTAGGATTCTCCGCATGCAAACGTTCGATATTAGCGCGCACTGCACGCGGGTCGATACGCCGGCGATCAATCCAGATCTCGTTGGTATCTCCAATCGCTACAAGAATGTTCGCATCATCGATCTTGTTCGCCGTCGGCGCGTCGGGGCGGTTGACGTCCAGACCCGCTTCCTTAATGAACGATGCCGTCACAATGAAGAAGATCAGCATGATGAAGACAACGTCCAGCATGGGCGTTAAGTCGATCGCGCTTTCCTCTTCCTCTACGCCACCTACGGCGCCATTTGATTTACGCATGTCGCGTTCCTCTATATTTCTTTAGTGATCCATCGTCAGAGAATCTTCGAGTAACTCGATTTCTCGCTCTGAACGACGCGTCAGTACAGTAATCAACAAAACACCCGACAAAGCACCGACCATGCCGGCCATCGTCGGAATCGTCGCCGATGACACACCGTCCGCCATCGAGCGAACGTTGCCCGATCCCGATAGTGCCATGACTTCGAATACGCGAATCATGCCGGTTACGGTGCCCATCAGGCCTAGTAACGGACACAACGCCACGAGTGTCTTGATAAACGACAACCACTGCTCGCTCGCCAGCTCCACTTCGGAGACCAGTGCTTCGCGAATGCGATGCGCGTTCCACGAGCGACGCTCGGGACGGGCCTCCCATTTCGCATGGGCGGCCTCGACAAGCTTCGGTAGTCCGGTGCGGTAGAAGATGGTGCGTTCCACAATCAAGAACCACATGACGAAGATGGTGATGGCGATCCACGTTAGCAGTGGACCGCCAGCTTCCATGAAATCACGTACGGACAGAAATTGATCTTCAATCCAACGCATGTGTGGCTCCTACGCTTTGTGCGCCGCTTCAGAGTGCTCAGCGATCAGGCCAGCACTCTGTTCCTGCAACACGCTCAGCAGTCGTTTCGCGCGACCCGACAAGAAGGTGTGGAACAGGATCATCGGGATCGCAACACACAGACCCAATACCGTCGTCATCAGCGCCTGTGAAATACCACCGGCCATCAGCTTCGGATCGCCCGCGCCGTACAGCGTGATGACCTGGAAGGTCTTGATCATACCGGTCACCGTACCGAGCAGACCCGCGAGCGGCGCCACGGCAGCGATCACCTTAACGATCAACAGACCGCGTGTAATCTTCGGCACCTCTTTTAAGACCGCTTCGTTCAGCTTAAGTTCCAGTGTCTCGGTGTCGACGTTCTTGTTCTCGGTGTAAGCCATCAGGACGCGACCCAGTGGGTTGTCCGCAGTTGGGTTGCCGACTGACTTCAGCTGCTTGGACACCTTGCCGTTGGCCGAAACCAGGCTCAGTAGCAAGAACAGCGCGATCAAGAGGCCAACGATACCGAGGCCGATGATGCAATAACCGACGAATCCACCGTCATTGATGCGATCAACAATCGACTTGGACTCGACCAGCGTCGCGAGTACGCCGCCTCGTGTCGGGTCGAGACCTACGGTGACGGCTTCACCCGCAGAGGCGGAGAACAAGTCCGATGTGCTAGATGTGTAACGCCCTGGCGGTTGTTTCGGCAAACCGGATACCGCGCCGGTATCTGGGTTGAAAGCCAAGAACCGGCCGTCGCCAACCATGACAAAGTTACCGATTCGAATCACCTCATCGTTTGTCACCGTGTTGTCCGGCTGGATCACGCTTGTTTGAAAACGTGCGACCTTGCCAGACTCAACCACTTCGCGCTGCAGTTCGAACCAAAGCTGCTCGATCTCTTCGATAGAAGCCAGGTTAGTTGAACTGGCCATTTTCTTACCCAGAGCGACGAGGAAGTCTTCGCGATCCGGATACTGAATGCTAGTTAACGAATTCGCGAACTTGCCCTGCGTATCACCGGCTACCTGCTGCAGAACCCCGAACAGCTCTTTCAGCTCACCGAGGGCTTCGTCGAGCTCCGCTTCTTTGGTGGCCAACAGGCTGTTGTTGGCTTCGAACGTCGCTTCAAGCTCAGCGCCGCGACGCTCTGCCGCTGCTCGTTCGTTGCGCGCCTGCGTCAAAAGCTGTTGCTGCTCCGACTTACGCGAATTGAATTCGGCCTCCCGCTGACGAGCTTCCGCCGAGTCGCGAGTTTGACCTTGTTGAATTTGACGCAGCAGCTCGTTGAGCGAGCCGACTTCCTGCGCCTGTGCTGCTGGTGCTACAGCAAGTACGAATGCTGCCACCAGTGATGTTATTTTCAGACGTATCATTTTAGCTCGACTCCCCAGCGTTCACCGGCACCAGCAGCAACTCTGGCGCGATTTTCTTCGTTGCGACCTGCAGACCTTTCGTCACTTCTGCGCGGTACTGATTCGCAATCTCAAACTGGCGTGTTTCCGGGTTGTAACGTCCGGTGGTCTCGCCGTCGGCAGTCTGGAACAACAGCGCAACGCGGCCGAGTCTCAGGAACTGCACCTCGAGGGTTTTTCCATCGATCTCGATGATGTCCGGATAGGCTTCGATCGTACGACCGTAGTCGACTTCGATCTGATAGGCCTCCATTGCTTTACGGAATTTCTCCGCCGCGCTGACGTCAGGATCTGTCATCAGTGCGTTCAGCGTGGCCAGTCGACCCTGACGCTCTTCCAGCAGGAACGGGATGTCCAGTTCAATAGAGCGCTTGAGACCTTCGCTCATCCGCGTGATCAGCGGCAGGATCTGCCGATTAATTGCGGTGGCATTCTGCATGGAGACTTCAATTTCAGAGAGCTTCTGATTTTGACGGTCGACCTGTGCTTGTAGCAGCTGGTTGTAGATCTTCAATCCGTCAATTTCTTTGTTGACTGCTCTGAATTCGTCCGTCACGGACCGTGTCTGCGACACAATACGATCGATCCGTGTTTGTGACTGGACCTGACGATCCAGGCGATTGGACTCCGCACGCAGCACAGAATCGACTGACTGAGCACTGGCAGCACTGCCTAGGCAGAGCGCTAGCGCCGTTGTCATGATCACGCTGATGCGTGCACCGGTTTTGGACGGTTTCATGAAAACTCCTCAACGATGATTGTAGTTATCCAAAAATGGGCCATATCTGTTTTTCCAGACGGATCGCTCCGGCTAGAAACCAAAAATTCATATCTTATGTAACGAAAAAGGTGGCGAGACGCCTCAACGCAACGCGACTGGCTGCGTGCTGCGGCACTGACTGTCGCCGTGTGCCGATGTATCGAACTGCTTTCAGCATGTAGGCCTCTTCTCCCCCGAGCTACGCCTGATACGCATTAGTTCCAGTGTGTTCTATTCACACCACTACCCCTGTGACAGCTTGCGCGACCCCCTGTTGTCGCGACCCGGTGCTGTCGACCGGGGATTGAGAATACCATAGCGAGCATTTCACGCCAGTTTCATTTTCGATTCGGCGGTCATCGCCGCCCAGATCGAGTTGACAAGACGCATTATTGCGACCGATTAGACTGTTGCGCGCCCAACTCGAGCTTCGCGATTGTCACACGATGCACCTCATCTGGCCCATCCGCCAGACGCAGCGTGCGGCTGCCAGCCCAGGCATACGCCAGGCCGAAATCCTGCGATACGCCACCCCCACCATGGGTTTGAATGGCGCGGTCGATAACACGCAGCGCCATAGACGGCGCCACGACCTTGATCATCGCGATGTGCGACCGGGCCACCTTGTTGCCCACCTTGTCCATCATGTCAGCTGCTTTGAGTGTCAATAACCGAGCCTGCTCAATCTCGCAGCGCGAATCGGCGATCTGCTCACGCACGACCCCTTGCGCCGATAGTGGCCGACCGAATGCGACTCGCTCGTCGACGCGCTGACACATAGCCTCCAGCGAACGCTCCGCGAGTCCGATTAAGCGCATACAGTGGTGAATGCGGCCTGGTCCAAGACGGCCCTGAGCGATCTCGAAGCCACGTCCCTCGCCCAGTAATAGATTACTTGCCGGCACGCGGACGTCTTCAAACAATACCTCGGCGTGGCCGTGCGGCGCATCATCGTAACCGAACACTTTCAGCGGTCTCAGAATCTTGACACCGGGTGCTTTAGCGGGCACCAAAATCATCGATTGCTGACTGTGCCGGTCGGCTTCAGGATCCGTTTTGCCCATCAGGATCATAATTTCGCAGCGCGGGTCCATCGCCCCGCTTGTCCACCACTTGCGGCCATTAATCACGTACTCATCGCCATCGCGTTCGATGCGACACTCAATATTCGTTGCGTCCGATGACGCGACTGCTGGCTCCGTCATGGCGAACGCACTGCGAATTTCGCCGGCGAGCAGCGGCTTCAACCAACGCTCCTTATGTTCCGCCGTGCCGTAGCGTTCAAGCACTTCCATATTGCCGGTGTCCGGCGCAGCACAGTTAAAAACCTCCGGGGCGATCAACGACCGTCCCATAATCTCGCATAACGGTGCGTACTCGAGGTTTGTGAGTCCTGCGCCGCGCTCACTTTCTGGGAGAAACAAATTCCAGAGACCTGCCTCGCGCGCCTTCTCCTTGAGTTCCTCCATGATCGGCGGGATCACCCAGCGGTCATCCGACTGGTCAATATAATCGTGGTACACCTTTTCGTTCGGATACACGTGCTCGCGCATAAACTGCGTCAGTCTTTCGCGCAGCGCCTCTACCTTCGGTGAATAGTCAAAATTCATTCGATGCCCCCGCTCACGGCCTGTCTCAATCGTTATTGGTCCCCGACTGGGCGTCACTAGCATCTGCTTGCCGGCCCAATATGTCTGTCGCGGAGCATACGCGCTCCCGGCGTGACAAAACAACCGGTGATCACGAGGAACATCACAAAACCACTACGTGGGCAGTCTGGTGTTTTCCCGTTGCTCCGTCAGGCATCGGGATTACGTCGATGTTGACGCGCAATACGGCACACCTGAGCGCAGTAATCACATGCGCTTGACGGACTCGGCGAGGCACCATTCAACCGCCTGTACGCTGACCGCCTATTGCCGCCGTCGTGACTGACGCCTATTCTTCTAGGCCTCGACAAACACACAGGGCGACGTGAGATATGAAAGCAGCATTGGTGAAAGCGTACGGACCACCCGAATCTCTGGTCATCGAAGATATCCCTAGCCCGACACCCGGCCCCTCGGAAGTGAAACTTCGTGTGCGCGCTTGCGGCGTCAACTTTCCCGATGTGCTGATGATCGCGGGCAAATATCAATTCAAACCGGAGATGCCATTCTCGCCGGGCGCGGAAATGGCAGGCGAGATCATCGAGATCGGCGCGGACGTCAAGCATTTGGAAGTGGGCATGCGCGTGCTATGTATGACTGGTCACGGTGGTATGGCCGAAGAAGTGTGTGTGCCCGCAAGCGTTGCGGTGCCCATTCCGGACGGCATGGAATTTACGACAGCAGCAGCGGCGATGATGACGTATGGCACGTCGTACCACGCGTTGAAACAACGTGCGAACCTGCAACCGGGCGAATCACTACTGGTGCTTGGTGCGGCAGGCGGCGTTGGCTTGGCTGCGGTCGAGTTGGGCGCGCTAATGGGCGCTGAAGTCACCGCCGCGGCCAGCAGCGATGAGAAACTCGCGCTCGCGGAACGCTATGGTGCAAAACACCTGATCGACTACACAAAGACTTCGTTGAAAACGACAGTTAAGGAAATGACGGGCGGCAAAGGCGTCGACGTCATCTATGATCCTGTGGGCGGCGACTTATTTGATGACTGTTTGCGCTCGCTCGCATGGAAAGGACGCTTGCTGGTCATCGGTTTCGCAGCAGGCGAAATACCCAAGGCACCGGCTAACCTGCCGCTACTGAAAGGCAGTTCTATCGTTGGCGTATTCTGGGGTGCGTTCACACAGCATGAGCCCGAAGCCAACCAACAAAATATGCAGGAGCTTGTACAGTGGTTCATGACCGGCAAGCTCAAGCCCCATATTGGTGATGTATTGCCGCTGGATCGTGCGGCTGAAGCGATCGGAATTCTCGCTAGCCGCAGAGCGATGGGCAAAGTCGTTATCGAAATTTAGTCGTCTATCGTCAAAAGTTTCGGTGTCAGGTGAAACCAATGTGGCAGAAAGTCATTGACACACGCTTAGGCATTGCCGATTATCGCCGCTAAGAGATTTATGATGAATTTTAATAACGCGCTTCTTGGTCTACTCAACTCACTGCTCCTTCTTGGAAGGCGGTGCGGGTAGGTCTTGCGTTTCATCAACCAGGATTCCGAAACCCCGCAACCGAAAAGTTGCGGGGTTTTTTTTTGCAGCAACTAACACGATGACCTGACAAGGCAGATCTACCATGAGCGAAGCACGTACCGATCACGTCCGAATTTTCGACACGACCTTGCGAGATGGCGAGCAAGCACCCGGCTGTAGCATGACGCTTAAGGAGAAGCTACGCATTGCGCGCGCACTGGATCTGCTAAAAGTTGACATCATCGAGGCAGGCTTCGCCGCCGCATCACCGGGCGACTTTGAATCGGTCGCCGCCGTCGCTGAGCAAGTCCAACATGCCCGTGTGGCTAGTCTCGCGCGATGCAACCCCGAGGATATCGAAAAAGCGTGGGGCGCCGTCTCCGGGGCTGCCAAGCCACGTATCCACGTATTCGTGGCAACCAGCGAGATACATCGCAAACACAAACTGAACATGGCGCGCGACGAAATTTTAAAGACCGCTGTCGGCGCCATTAAGCTTGCGCGTTCAGTCTGTGCTGACATTGAATTCTCACCGGAGGACGCCTCGCGCACCGAACCCGAATTTTTGACGGAAATCGTCACCGCAGCCATCGAGGCCGGCGCGACAACGATCAATATTCCGGACACCGTCGGATACACGGTTCCTGCCGAATTCGAACAAGTATTCCGACACCTGAAAAACACGGTGCCCGGCGTCGACGATGTCGTCTTGTCTGTGCATTGCCACGACGATCTGGGCATGGCCGTCGCCAATAGCCTCGCGGCAGTCGCGGGTGGTGCGCGTCAGGTCGAATGTACGATCAATGGTATTGGTGAGCGCGCCGGCAATTGTTCTCTTGAGGAGATCGTCATGGCGATCGACACGCGGCGAGACTTCTTCAACGTCGACACCGGTATCGATACCGAGCGGCTCTACCCCACTGCGCGATTGGTGTCTTCGATCACCGGGATGCAGATACCGCGCAACAAGGCGATTGTTGGCGATAACGCGTTTGCCCACGAGGCGGGTATTCATCAACACGGTATGCTGAAACATGCTTCAACCTACGAAATCATGAAGCCCGAGGATGTCGGGATCAGTCGATCCAATCTGGTCCTTGGCAAACACAGCGGTCGGCATGCGTTCCGGGATCGAATAGAGGCGCTTGGCTTCGATGTCGACGATTTTGCGCTCAACGCGGCATTCGCTCGCTTCAAAGAGCTCGCTGACAAGAAAAAGGATATCTACGACAGCGATATCGAAGCACTACTCATGAACGAGCCAGAGCAATCGAAAGGCCCCTGGCATCTGCAGTCTTTGACGGTGACTACAGGCAGCGCCAACCACGCCACCGCCACGCTCGACATGCAGCATCATGACGACCCACCCATTCTGGAAGCCGCTGTTGGTAGCGGGCCTGTAGAAGCGGCGTGCAATGCAATGGAGCGGATTACCGGCATTGCACTCGAGCTACAAAACTATGATGTGCGTGGCGTCAGTATCGGCGAAGATGCGCAAGGCGAAGTGACCATTACCGTCACATTTAACGGCGGCACCTATCGTGGTCATGGCATCAGTACCGATATCGTCGAGGCGAGCGCACGCGCATGGCTCGACGTGACCAATCGGATACTGCGGCGGCGAGAGCGTGGACTAGAAGATCTTCGTGACGAGCCCTCAGCACAAGCAACCATTTAAACTAACCAAGCACTCTGACGGAGATTACCGTGGCCAAAACTCTATTTGATAAAGTCTGGGACGCGCATGTGGTCGTGCCGGAAACCGAAGACACACCTGCGGTGCTCTACATCGATTTGCACCTGACTCATGAGGTCACCTCACCACAGGCGTTCACGGTCTTGAAAGAGCG
This sequence comes from Pseudomonadota bacterium, assembly GCA_038533315.1. Lineage (GTDB taxonomy): Bacteria > Pseudomonadota > Gammaproteobacteria > Steroidobacterales > Woeseiaceae > CALBPI01. The sequence continues at coordinate 12,758 of JBCAZB010000026.1, forward strand.
CGGTCTGCCGGTGCGGCGTATTGATCGCACGTTGGCGACGATGGATCACTCAACACCGACGACACCGGTGCATACACTGAAAGACATCGAAGTCGTTGGGCCATCGGCCAGCGCGCAAATTCGCAAGATGATCGACAACTGCCGTGATTTCGGATTGCCATTGCGAGACTTTGATAGCGACGAGCGTGGCATCGTACACATCATCGGACCTGAGCTCGGTGCAACACAACCGGGCAAGACTATCGTGTGTGGCGACAGCCATACCTCCACGCATGGCGCATTCGGCGCCCTCGCCTTTGGCATTGGCACTACTGAAGTGGGTCATGTTCTCGCCAGCCAGTGCCTGCTGCAACGTAAGCCCAAATCGATGGCGGTGAATGTCGAGGGTGAACTGCCTAAGGGTGTCACTGCGAAGGATTTGATTCTGGCGATCATCGGCAAGATTGGCGTGGATGGCGGCACCGGCCACGTGATCGAGTACCGTGGTGAAGCCATGCGAAACCTGGATATGGCCGGCCGGATGACGGTCTGCAACATGTCGATCGAGGCCGGCGCGCGCGCCGGGATGATTGCGCCTGATGACACGACATTTGACTACTTGCGCGGTCGCAAACTGTTACCAGATGGCGCCGAGTTTGAGGCGCTAGTCTCGCAATGGCGTGCGTTGAAAACAGATGCTGACGCGGCATTCGACAAGACGGTCACGATCGACGCAAGTCGACTCTCACCGATGGTCACTTTCGGCACTAACCCGGGCATGGTTACCGCAATTGATCAACCATTGCCAAGCCGCCCGGCGGATGGCAGTTGGGATCGTGCTTTCGAATATATGCAACTTACGGCTGAGAAGCCGATCGTCGGTACACCGGTGGATGTTGTATTCGTCGGTAGTTGCACCAATGCACGGCTGCCAGACTTACAGGCGACCGCCGATGTATTGCGCGGCCGCAAAGTCGCAGACGGTGTCCGGATGCTGGTTGTTCCAGGCTCGCAGGAAGTCAAACGGGAAGCTGAGGCACTAGGACTGGATTCGGTCTTCGAGGCCGCTGGTGCTGAATGGCGAGAATCCGGTTGCTCGATGTGCCTCGGAATGAATGGCGACACAGTGGCGAGCGGCAAACTTGCCGTCAGCACGAGTAATCGAAATTTCGAAGGTCGCCAAGGTGTCGGCGCTCGCACCATTTTAGCAAGCCCGCAAACTGCGGCGGCCAGTGCGGTCAATGGCGTCGTTAGCGATCCGCGTCCCTTTCTCAAATCAGCGTAGAGACTCATTATGACTGGCATCACCTCAATTGTTTCGCGTACGGCTATCCTGGACAGAGCGGACGTCGACAC